>JASHSH010000392.1 GCA_030040955.1 Rhodospirillales bacterium | reverse complement strand
GCCCGCGACCGTCGCGCCGGCCAAGCCGGCGGCTCCGCCGCAACCCGCCGCTTCGCCCGCGGCTGCCGTGCCGCATCCCGCCGCCGGTGCCACCGAAGGCACCGGCGCGGAGAAGGCTCCGCCCTCCTGCCTCGCCGAGATCGCCCGGGCCGAGACGCGCTACAAGATCCCCGACGGGCTGCTGGTGTCGATCGCGCTCGCCGAGTCGGGACGCCGCGATCCCCAGACCGGCATCCTCGCGCCCTGGCCCTGGACCATCAACACCAAGGGCGACGGCACCTTCTACGACGACGAGGAGGAGGCCGAGAAGCATGCCGGCCAGCTGCTCGCGGCGGACGACGGACTCGTCGATGTCGGCTGCATGCAGGTCGACCTCTATCACCATCCACACGCGTTCCGCACGCTGGCCGCCGCGTTCGACCCCGAGACCAATGTCGACTACGCCGCGCAATATCTGGTGCAGCTTGAAAAGCAGTCGGGTTCATGGGTCGGCGCCGCCGCCGCCTATCATTCCGGCGATCCGGCGCGCGGCGCGGAATATGTCGCGCACGTGCTCTATTTCTGGCGCGTGCTGGGAACCACGGTGGCGAAGGCGCAGGTGCCCGCCAACTTCCCCGAGCAGCGCGGCTTCCTGATCGACGCGCGGCCGCAGCCGGTGGAGATCGCCGCCGAGTTCTTCGAGAAATCCGACTACCCGGCCGCGCAGGCCATCTACCGCGCGCTGCTCGAGGCCGAGCCCGACAATCCGACCGCGCTGATCGGCATGGCGCAGACGCTGCGCGGCGAACGCAAGGCGGAGCAGGCGCGGGTGTATCTCGAGCGCGCGCTGTCGTCGAACGCCGGCAACCGCGCGGCGCTCGCCAACCTGCTCGCGCTGATCGACGACATGACGCCGGAGAACAAGCTCACCGCGCTGCTCTCGGCGCGCGAACTGGTGCCGTCGGACGCGCAGATCCCGGCGCGCATCTCGATGGTGGAGGAGCAGCTGGGGAACAGCGCCGAGGCCGTCCGCCAGATGGGCCTTGCCACGCGTCTCGATCCGGGCGACCCTGTGCTCAGCCTCGACTACGCCCTGCTGCTCGACCGCAGCGGCCGGACGAGCGAGGCGATCGGGGCGTACACGCGGTTCCTTCAGCTCTACCGGCCCGGCACCATCGCGCTCACCGTGCGGCTCGATGCGATCCGGGATCGGCTGCGCTACCTGGAGTCCGGCGCCGAGTGATCACGCCCCAGGACTCTTGAGGTCGCGAGGACGCCATGGAGATCACCGAACTTCTCGCCTTCGTGATGCAGAGCAAGGGCTCGGACCTGCATCTGTCCAGCGGCAACCCGCCGCTGATCCGCATCTCCGGCGATCTGCGCCCGCTCAAGGTCGATCCGCTGACCGGCGACCAGGTCAAGACCATGCTCTACGCGATCATGACCGAGGAGCAGCGCTCCGCCTACGAGGAGGAGAAGGACCTCGATTTCGCCATCGCGTTCGGCGAGTCGGCGCGCTTCCGCGTCAACGCGTTCAACATCAACCGCGGGCCGGCGGCGGTGTTCCGCACCATCCCGACCGTGATCCCCTCGCTCGACGACCTCAACGCGCCCGGGATCTTCAAGCAGTTCGCCGAGCTCGAGAAGGGCCTGGTGCTGGTCACCGGGCCGACCGGGTCGGGCAAGTCGACCACGCTCGCGGCGATGATCAATCACATCAACCGCAGCCACCCGAAGCACATCCTCACCGTCGAGGACCCGGTCGAGTTCGTCCACAAGTCGGACAAGTCGCTGGTCAACCACCGCGAGGTCGGCCGCCACACCAAGTCGTTCGCCCGCGCGCTGAAGAGCGCGCTGCGCGAAGACCCCGACGTGATCCTGGTCGGCGAAATGCGCGACCACGAGACGATCAGCCTGGCGCTGACCGCGGCGGAGACCGGGCACCTGGTCATGGGCACGCTGCACACCAGCTCGGCGGCCAAGACCATCGACCGCATCATCGATGTGTTCCCGGGCTCGGACAAGGAGATGGTCCGCGCCATGATCGGCGGCTCGTTGCAGGCGGTGATCAGCCAGGCGCTGCTGAAGAAGATCGGCGGCGGGCGCGTCGCCGCGCACGACATCCTGGTCGGCACCCCGGCGGTGCGCAATCTGATCCGCGAGAACAAGGTGCCGCAGATCGGCTCGATGATGCAGATCGGCCAGCGCTACGGCATGCAGACCATGGAGGATTGCGTCAAGGACCTGGTCCAGCGCGGCGTGGTCGGCGAGCACGAGCTCGACCGCTTCGCCCTGCCGGGCGCGGAGAAGAAGGAAGGACAGGGGCAGTCCGCCGCGCCCGCGCATGCGGCCGGCCCGGCGCCGGCCGAGCCGATTCACCGCGCTCCGGCCGCTGCGGCCGCGCCTCCTCCGCCCCCGCCTCCGCCTCCACCCCCCCAGAAGCGCGGCGTCTCCAGCCTGTTCCGCTGAGACCGGGGTAGCGCATGACTCAGCAACCGATGCTGCTGCAGTGGCTGCTCGACATGGTCGCGCGCAAGGGCTCGGACATGTACATCTCGTTCGGCTCGTCGCCGCTGATGCGGGGCGATGCCGGCATGGTTCCGCTGTCCGACATCGTGCTCGACGACGGGACGCTCGGCCAGGTGCTGGCCGACTTCATGACCGGCGAGCAGATCGAGGAGTTCCAGCGCGAGCACGAGTTCAACATGGCGCTCGACCTCGGCCAGGCGGGCCGATTCCGCGTCAACGTGTTCATGCAGCGCCAGCATCCCGGGCTGGTGATCCGCCAGATCGTGACCACCATCCCCACGCTGGAGCAGCTGCGGCTGCCGCAGATGCTCGGCGAGCTGTGCTGCGAGAAGCGCGGACTCGTCGTGGTGGTGGGCGGCACCGGATCGGGCAAGTCGACCTCGCTGGCCGCGATGATCGACTACCGCAACCGCAAGGACGCCGGCCACATCATCACGATCGAGGACCCGATCGAATATGTCCACGACCACAAGAAATGCCTGGTCACCCAGCGCGAGGTCGGGGTCGACACCAAGAGCTTCGACGCGGCGCTGAAGAACGCGCTGCGCCAGAAGCCCGACGTGATCCTGGTCGGCGAAATCCGCGATGCGACCGTGATGGAGCATGCGCTCAACATCGCCGAGACCGGCCATCTGGCCCTGGCCACGCTGCACGCCAACAACGCCAACCAGGCGATCGAGCGCATGCTCAACTTCTTCCCCCACGAGGAGCACCAGCAAATCCTGCTCAACCTCTCGCTCAACCTGCGCGGCATCCTGTCGCAGCGCCTGATTCGCACCAAGAAGGGCGGCCGGGTGGCGGCGCTCGAGATCATGCTCAACCAGGGCCTGATCAAGGACCTGATCCGCAAGGGCGACGTGAAGGAAATCAAGCCGATCATGGCGCAGAACACCGAGCAGGGCATGCAGACCTTCGACCAGGCGCTCTACCGTCTGTGGGACGCCGGCGAGATCGAGGAGGAAAGCGCCGTCGCCGAGGCGGACAGCCCGGGCGACCTCAAGCTGCTCATGCAGCGCAAGAAGCTCGGCGGCGGCGAGGGGCTGAAGGCGGTCGATACCTCGAAGCTCACGCTCAAATAGGCGGTGGCGCGGTGGCCCAGCTCGCGTCCTCCGTCGCCTCCTCGATCAGCCAGTCGATGAAGGCCCGCACCTTGGGCTGGTCGGCGGAGGCTTCCGGACAAACCGCGTAGTAGGAATAGTCGGCGGGGTGCGTCTCTCCGAACAGGGCGACCAGCCGGCCCTCGCGCATGTGCCGCGCGACCAGGGCGGTGCGGCCCAGCGCCACGCCATGGCCGAGCACGGCGGCCTCGATCAGCATCGCGCTGTTGTCGAATTCGAGCCCGCGCGCGGCGTCCACCCGGTCGGCCAAGCCGGCGCGCCGCAGCCAGGTGGCCCAGCGGATCCAGTGCTCGGCCTCGTGCGCCGCGCTGTCG
>JASHSH010000007.1 GCA_030040955.1 Rhodospirillales bacterium | reverse complement strand
AAGGTTTCTTCGCCGAGGCGCTGATGGCGGCGGTGACCCAGAGCGCGCCGGAGGCGAAGGCGCGCATCCGCCAATTCCTCGCCAAGCGCGCCGGCAAGGTGGCCAAGCCGTGACGGAGGCTCCGTTCCGCACCGTCCGCCTGGGCCCGCGCGAGACGGTTGCGACCCGGAACGCGGACGGAAGCTGGCTGCTGCGCTCGCCGCATCCGCTGGGAGAATATGCGCGGAACCTCACCGGCCGTCTCGCGCACTGGGCCGAGGCGGCGCCCGACCGCGTCCTCGTCGCGCGGCGCGGCGCGGACGGAAACTGGCGCCGGCTCACCTATGCCGAGACTTGGGACAAGGTGCGGCGCATCGGCCAAGCGCTGCTGCGCCGCGGACTTTCGCCCGAACGGCCGGTGGCGATCCTATCCGAGAACGGCATCGAGCATCTGCTGCTCGGACTCGCCGCGATGCATGTCGGCATTCCCTATTCGCCGATCTCGCCGGCCTATTCCCTGGTCTCGACCGATTTCGGCAAGCTGCGCTACACGCTCGGGCTCCTCACCCCGGGCCTGGTGTTCGCGGCGAGCGGCGAAAAATACGCGCGCGCCATCGCCGCCTCGGTTGCGTCCGGCGCCGAGCTGGTGATCGTGGCCGATCCGCTCCCCGATGGCGCGAGCACGCCGTTCGACGCGCTGCTGGAAGCACAGCCGACGGACGCGGTCGACGCCGCGCACGCGCGCGTCGGACCCGACACGGTGGGCAAGATCCTGTTCACCTCGGGCTCGACGGGTTCGCCCAAGGGCGTGGTCAATACGCAGCGGATGATGTGCAGCAATGTCGCGATGATCCGCGCCGCGCTGCCGTTCATAGCCGACGGGCCGCCGGTGATCGTCGACTGGCTGCCGTGGAACCACACCTTCGGCGGCAACCACAACACCAATCTGATTCTCGACGCGGGCGGCACGTTCTATATCGACGACGGCAAGCCGACTCCCGCCGGCATCGCCGAGACGGTGCGCAATCTGCGCGAGATCGCGCCCACGGTCTTCTTCAACGTGCCGCGCGGCTACGAGGAGCTGATCCCGCATCTGCGGCGCGAGCCCGCGTTGCGGAACACGTTTTTCTCCCGGCTCTCGATGCTGTTCTACGCCGGGGCCGGCCTGTCGCAGCCGGTATGGAACGCGCTGGAGGAGCTCGCCGTCGAGGCCTGCGGCGAGCGGATCATGATCATCACCGGCCTGGGCGCGACCGAGACCGCGCCCTCGGCGATGTTCGCCAACTGGCCCGGCGGGCGTTCGGGATTGCTGGGTCTGCCGATCCCCGGCGTCGAGCTCAAGCTGGTGCCCCGGCTGGGCAAGCTCGAGGCGCGGTTCCGCGGGCCCAACGTCACGCCGGGCTATTGGCGGCAGCCGGAGCTGAATGCGCGCATCTTCGACGAGGACGGGTTCTATCGGATCGGGGACGCGCTGAAATTCGCCGACCCCGCCCATCCCGGGGCCGGACTGCTGTTCGACGGGCGCATGAGCGAGGACTTCAAGCTTTCGACCGGCACCTGGGTCAGCGTGGGCGCGATCCGCGAGAGCGCGATCCGCGAAGGCGCGCCGCTGGTGCAGGACGTGGTGGTGGCGGGCCACGACCGCGACTTCGTCGCCGTCATCCTGCTGCCGCGCCTGGAGGATTGCCGCCGCCTCGCCGGCCTCGGCGCGGACGCGTCCCAATCCGCGGTCGTCGGCCATCCGGCGGTCGTGGAGGCGATCCAGCGGCTGATCGACCGGCTCGCGCGCGCGAGCACCGGCAGCGCCAGCCGCATCGAGCGCGCTCTCGTCGCCGATTTCGCGCCGTCGCTCGACTTGGGCGAGATCACCGACAAGGGATCGATCAACCAGGGCGCGGTGCTGGCCCATCGCGCCCGGCTCGTCGATGCGCTCTACGCCGAACGTCCCGGCGAGCGGATCGTTTGCGCGCGGTCCGCCGAGTCGATGGCGTCGCGATGAGGATCGCGGGGCAGGCGGCGATCGTCACGGGCGGCGCGTCGGGACTCGGCGCGGCCACCGCTCGGCTGCTGGCGCGCGAGGGCGCGCGGGTCGGACTGCTCGACCTCGACGGCGCGAAGGCGGAGCTGGTCGCGCGCGAAATCGGCGGCGCCGGACTGGCCTGCGACGTGGCCGACGCGGACGCGACCGCGGGAGCGCTCGTGGAAATGCGCGCGCGGATCGGACCCGCGCGGCTCCTCGTCAATTGCGCCGGCATCGGCCGGGCCAAGCGGATCGTCGGCAAGGGCGGCCCGATGCCGCTCGCGGAATTCGCCGACGTGGTCCGGGTCAACCTGATCGGCAGCTTCAACATGCTGCGCCTGGCGGCGGCGGAGATGAGCGCGCTCGAACCGCTCGACGAGGGCGAGCGGGGCGTGATCGTCTCCACCGCTTCGATCGCCGCGTTCGAGGGCCAGGTGGGACAGGCCGCCTATGCCGCCTCCAAAGGCGGAATCGCCGCGATGACCCTGCCGGCGGCGCGCGAGCTGGCGCAATTCGGCATCCGCGTGATGGCGATCGCGCCGGGCCTGTTCCGCACGCCGATGCTGGAGCAGCTTCCGCCCGAGATCCAGGCGAGCCTCGGCGCCTCGATTCCCTTTCCCAAGCGCCTCGGCGAGCCCGACGAGTTCGCCCGGCTGGTCGCCGCCATCGTCGCCAACCCGTCGCTCAACGGGGAGGTGATCCGGCTCGACGGCGCCCTGCGCCTGCCGCCGCGCTGACGGCGCCGGAAGATCGCGCTACGCCCAGGCCTCGATCGCCGGGGCCAGTCCGCCTTGCGCCTGCGCCGCCATG
>JASHSH010000391.1 GCA_030040955.1 Rhodospirillales bacterium | reverse complement strand
CCCGCCGCCTCGATGGTCGCGTTGATCGCCAGGATGTTGGTCTGCTCGGCCAGCTCGGAGACGATTTCGAGGACCGAGCCGATCTCCTGCGACTTCTTGCCCAGCTCCAGCATGTAGGCGACGATCTGGTCGACCTGGCGCCGGATGCCGGCGATCGAATCCTGGGTCGAGTCGACGGTGCGATGGCCGGCGCGGGCGGAATCCGCCGTCTGCTCGGCGATCTGCGCCACCCGCTGGGCGCTTTCCGCGATCTGCCGCGAGGTCGCCAGCAGCTCGCTGATGGTGGTGGTGATCTCGGTCATCGACGAGGCCTGCTCGCGGGCGCCGGTCGCCTGCTGGGTGGCGGCGGATTGCAACTCGGCCGACGAGCTTTGCACCTGGCCGACCGCGCCGCCGATCAGCCCCGACAAGGAGGCGGTGATCAGCCAGCCGAAGGCGACGATGGCGAGCAGCCCGACCAGGCTTCCCCACAGGGCGAAGGAGGTGGCGAATTCGGCGCTCGCCTTGGCCTCCGCCGCCCGCTTGGCCAGAAGATCGGACTCCTCCTGGTCGCTCTGCCCGACCAGCGCCCGGATCTGATCCATGTAGATCTTGCCCTCGTTGGTCAGCACCACCTTCAGGGCGGCGTCGAGACCGTCGGTCCGGCGCAGGTCGATGGTCCGCTTCAGCTCGGCGAACTTGGCATCGACCAGGGGCGATATCTGGGTCAGCCGGCGCTGTTCCGTGGGGTTGTCGGTGGTGAGCCGCTGCAGCTCGTCGAGCGTCTCCCGCGCCGCCTTGGTGCCGGTCTCGTAGGGTTCGAGATACGAATCCACGCCGGTCAGGAGAAAGCCTCGCTGACCGGTCTCCGCATCGGTGAGCCGCGCGATCAGGCTGGCAAGCGCGGTCCGGACCTCGTGCGTGTGCGTCACCCAGTCCTCGTTGTCGATGAGGCCACCGACCGTGCGGTAGGACACCGCGGCGACCAGGATCAACACCAGCCCCGCGAAGCCGAAGCCCAGGGCCAGCCTTCTTCCGAACGTCCAGCTCTTGAACATGTTCCCTCGCCTCCCTTCACGAAACGACCGGTGACGCCCCCCGCGCGATCGCCGCGACGACGGCCGGCAAATCCACGATTCCCCACACGCCGCCGTCGGCCCGGACATAGCCGCGGACGTGCTGGCGCGCCTCGGCGTCGACCGAATGCGGCGCGATGGCGTCGGCGGCGACCCGCAGATGCCCGGCGAACTCCTCGAACGCCACCGCGACCGGCGCGGCCGCCGCGACCGCTACCCAGCGCATGGTCTCGCCGGGCGGATAGCCGAGCAGCGCGGACAGGGCGTAGACCGGCACGATCGTTCCGCGGAACCCGGCGATGCCCAGCAGCGCGGGGCTGCGTCCCGGAATCCGGGTGACCTTCTTGTCCGCGAACACGCCCCGGATCTCGGCGATGCGCAGCGCGCAACGGGCCTCGCCCATGCGGATCGACAGGATGTCCTCGGTCGCGGCCGATGCGGCATCGGGCGCCGCCGCGAAGGAGCGGTCGAAGGCAAGCCGCATCTCCTCGGCGCGGCCGGCGGTCACCGTGCGGCGCCCGTTCATGCCGCGCCCCCGCATTCGCGCAGCGCCGCGCCGCACATATCCAGCAGCGCCTGGCGCCCGAATCCGCCGCCGAACAGCAGCAGGCGCGAGGCGTCCTCGTGCTTGAGCAGGGCGAGCGCCTGGGCCAGTTCGCGCCGGGCGAGCTCGCGCTCGCCGGCGCGGCGCGCCAGCAATCCCAGATGCAGGCGCGGCATGGCGAAGCCGGCGTCCAGATAGATCGCCACCCGGTCCCGGTCCATCGCGCCGGCGCGGTCGCCCAGTCCTTCGCGGCACAGCGCGAGCACGTAATGGGCGCCGGCATTGAACTCGTCGGTTTCGATGAGCCGCTGGCACATCTCCGCGGCGTCGGCGTAGCCGCCGCCATGCGCGAGCAGCATCGCGTTGAGCAGCCGGACGTCGGAATCCTCGCCGGCCTCGGGCGGCAGCCCGTCCATGCGCGCCCGCGCCAGGTCGAAGCGCTCGTGGCGCAGCAGCTCGAACACGCCGGCCAGGTCCCAGCCCGGCGCCGACTCCGGCGCCGGCGCGGCTGCCCGGTCGGGCGGCGCGAGCAGCGCCTCGATGCGCTCGCTCGAGCGGCGGATCGTCTCCATCCAGGCCTCGCCGGCGACCGGCGCGGGCGCCGGGAACGCGGCCATGGCCGGGAGGCCGAGGGCGGGCGCGGGCAGGTCACTCCGACGCTCGCGGGCATCCTTGCGCTGGTAGTAGAAGGTGTCGTGCGTGTGGCGCAGGTGGAAGTCGTCGGAGATGCCGCGCAGCGTCTCGGCATGGCCGAGGAACAGGTAGCCGCCCGGCGCCAGCGCGCCCGCGATGCGCTCGACCACGCGCGCGGCCTGCTCCGGGGCGAAATACATGATCGCGTTGCGGCAGAAGACGGCGTCGTAGGTCTCGCTCGGCCACAGTTCGGGGTCGTCGAGGGCGAGGTTGCGCGCCTCGAAGCCGACCGCGCCGCGGATCGCCTCGGCGATCACCAGCTCGCGGCCGTCCGCGCGGAACCATTTGCGCTGCATCTCGGGCGGCGTCTCGCGCAGCGCCCAGCCGAGATAGCGCCCGTTGCGCGCCTTGCCCAGCGCGGCCGGATTGATGTCGACGGCGCGGATCGAGACCGACCAGGAAGGGTCGAGAATGGTCTCCCGGGCCACCATGGCCAGCGTATAGGCCTCCTCGCCGGAGGCGCAGGCGGCCGACAGGAAGCGCAGCGCGCGCGTCGATTCGCGCACCCGCATCCGCGCCGGGATCACCACCTCCTGGAACGCCCGGAATTGTTCGATGTTGCGGAAGAAATAGGTCTCGGTGACCGTCAGCTCCTGCGCCAGCGAGCCCAGCTCGCCGGCGGCGGCGCCGTCCTCCATCCAGTCGAGATATTCCCCGGCCGCGCGTCCCAGCCGCTCCAGGCGGCGCTGCAACACTTCGTTCAGGAAGCCGAGCTTGGCGTCGTCGAACTGGAGCCCGAGCCGCCGCCGGATGGCGAGGCGGAAGCGCTCGGCGTCGTGCGGCGCGGAAATGCCGATCATGTTCATTTGGCTTGGCCGCCTTCGGAGTCCGCCGTCTCTTCCGGCACCAGGCGCGCGGCCCGCAGGAAGAGCAGAAGCTCGGCGTCGAGCAGGCCGATGGCGGACACGATGTCGGCGTTCGCCTGCCGCAGCAGCGGAGGAAGCTCCGAGAGCGTCTCGCCGGGCATGTCGCGCAGCCCGAGCACGCTATCGACGCGCAGCGCGATCGTCCGTCCGGCGACGCGGACGATCACCAGACGCCGCGCGTCCGTGGCGGATTCGCCGAACAGCGCGGCCGCGTCGACCACCGGCACCGGCGCGCCGCGCACGATGCTCACGCCCGCGACGAAGCGGGGCGCGCGGGCCATCGCTTGCAGGGGCAGCGGGCGCATGGTCTCGACCACGCTGGCGGACGGCAGGGCGCAAAGATGCCGGCCGATGCGGCATGCCAGCCACCAATTCGCCGCCCCATTCGCGGGGCCCGGCGCGAACCCGCCCGCCTGCGTGGTGCCGTCTGGCGACATATCGCCGCTCCCCCGAGTCGTCTCGACTCAGACGATGGCCGGCTCGCCGCCCAAGTTGCTCCGCCCGACTGGACGCCCGGAGCGACGCTCCGAGCGCGTGCGACTCACCGGTCTTGGACCCTCGATATTCGTTGTCCCATCCTAGCCAAAAAGGCCGCCGACCGACCCCTGGACTTCCGTACAGGGAGGCCAAGCATGGGCGCGGCCGACGCGAAGCGATGCGGAAGGCATGGTCCGACCCGTAACTCCCTGACCGGCGGGCAGCATTCCGGATGCGCTCGATCTTCTATGCCGGGGCGTCATCGCCGAAAATGTCGGGAATGGTAAACTCGCGGATACCGCGCGGGCGGTCCTCGCTGTCGACGATCGCCGAGCCGGACAGATAGTCGAATCCCGAGGCGAGCGCGGCGATCAGCAGGCTCGTGGTCGGCACGCCGTAGACATAGGTGCGCAGTTGCAGCGGCTGCGCCGCGTCCATGAACTTGTCCATCGCCCGGATGATGTAGCGCTCGTCCTCGGGCTCCCGCCCGAGATCGATGCCCACGGCATGCACGCTGGGCGTGCGGAAATGCTCGAAGCTGCGGCAACCCAGCCCCACCCCGCAGGTCACGGCGCGGCAATAGGGACGCAGCTCCCGCACCCGGTCGTCGATGCGGGCCGGCAGGATCTCGTCGGGAGCGCCGACCAGCGCGAGCACCAGGAACCGGCGCACGTCTTTCGGCAGCCCCGCCAGGAATTGCTGATACTTCGTGCGCGGGGTCTTGCGTTCGAGCATCTGCCAGCCGACCGGCACGTTCACCAGGTACGGGCTTTGCGTGGCGATCAGCTCCTTGATCCGCTCGACCGAAGCGGCAAGCACCGGCAGATCGAGTTCGGCCCGCTGCTCCGATTCCTCGAGCTCGGGCAGATAGCGGGAGGGTCCGGCTTGGGTCTCGACCGTGGGCTCGGCGACCTGGCCGACGAGATTGCGGTTGATGGCCCGCCATAGCGGCGAGAAGCGCAGGGCGAATCCTTCCGGCATCTCCAGATCGGCCGTCTCGACGCGGATGAAGGTCACCTTGGCGGCCATCGCCGCGACCGCCTGGGTCGCGCGCTGCCGCAATTCCTCCTCTTCGAGCTCCTCCTTGGTGAGCTTGCGCTTGGGCGCGGCCTTGGCCGCGGGCTGCGTCTTGCCCTCGGGCTCCGGCTTCTCGATCTCGGCGTCGGCCTGGTCGGCGTCCTGCTCGTCCTCGGCTTCGTCGCCATCGCGCACCAGCTGCGAGATCGCGTGCTCGATCGCGTTGGCGATGGCCTTGCTCTTCATCTCGCCCAACGGCCGCGACATGCCGGGAAAGAACAGGCACAGCCGGTTGCCGGGATAGCGCGTGCAATAGCCGCCATCGGACAGGAATTCGTCGATGGCGGCGTCGACGGCGTTCCACACGCGCCGGGGCAGACGCTGGTTGGGCGTCGGGGCGCCGAACAGGACCTCGCCGATATCGACCACGTGAATATGTTCCGGACGCGCCCGCGCCTTCGCGCAGATGGCGCGGAACGTCTCCCAGTCGACCCGGCTGGGCAGCTTGTCGGGGCGCGGGGCGGCGGCCTTCTTCTGATCGGCGGCGGGCTGGTCGGATGTCCCCGGCGGCAGCTCGCGCAGGCAGCGCTGCATCGTCGCCACGACCACGGCGTGCTTCAGTTCGGCGGATTTCTTCGGCAGCTTGCCGTAGTGGATATCGACGATGCCCGGCGCGGGACTCCAATACAGCGCCCCGCCCGCCAACACTTCGTCCAGGCCCATGAGGACGGCGCCGACCAGACGTTCGACCGCCCAATCGGTTTCGGGCAGGGCCGCGCCGATCATTCCCGCGATGTCCACGCGCAGCACGATCGCGGCGGACACCGTCTTCGGGCGGGTCGGCGCGGACTTCACCCAATTCTCCGCCCACCGGCGCCCGAAATCCTTGTTCACGGGAGCGCGTCCGGCCTGCGCTATCGCCACGATGCGCTCCGTTCGCGCGCCCGCGCGGCCCGTCCGCCGGACACTAGGCCGACCCCGCGGACGCCTTGCCGCCAGTTCCCAGCAGCTGGGCGATGGTCTCGGACAGGGCGTCGCGGCGGAACGGCTTCTGCAAGGCCGCGTCGGCGCCGAACTTGGTGGCGACCTCGAGCAGGCCGAACTGGCCGGAGCGTCCGCCCCCGCTCATCGCGATGATGCGCAGCTCGGGGCGCAGGCGCTTGACGTCGCGCACCAGCCCGATTCCCTCCTTCTCGGGCATGATGATGTCGGTGATCAGCAAGTCGACGCGTTCGCGGGCGACGATTTCCTCGGCCTCCCGGCCGCTCGTCGCCTCCAGCACCGCATGCCCCGAAGCCTCCAGCATCTTGCGCATCGTCGCGCGCAGCATGGAGTCGTC
The DNA here is from genome assembly GCA_030040955.1 of Rhodospirillales bacterium. GTDB lineage: Bacteria > Pseudomonadota > Alphaproteobacteria > Rhodospirillales > Magnetospirillaceae > JASHSH01. Next base: position 3,868 of record JASHSH010000391.1, on the reverse strand, counting down.
GTCCGCGACCAGTATGACCGCCATGCAACCTCCTTCGCCGCGCCGCCTAGACCGCCGCCCTGCCCTCGAGAGCCTTCCCGGCCGCGACGCGCTCCGCCATGCCGTCCGTCCACGACACCGCCTTGTCGGCCGCCAGGGGTCGGCTGAAGAAGAAGCCCTGGCACAGATCGCAGCGATGCTGGGCGAGGAACTCCACGGTCGGCCGGTCCTCGGCGCCCTCGGCGACCACGGTGAGGCCCAGATTGTGCGCCATGTCGACGATGGTGCGCACGATCACCCGATCCTCTTCCGACGTCGTGCAGCCGCGGACGAACTCGCGGTCGATCTTGATCTCGGAGAAGGGCAGGCGGTGCAGCTGGACCAGCGACGAGAAGCCGGTGCCGAAATCGTCGATCGACAGCTGGAAGCCCTTCAGGCGCAGCCGGGTGAGGATGTCGATCACGTCGGCCGCGTTGGCGCCGGCCGCCGTCTCGGTGAGCTCGAGCGTGACCCAGCCGGGCTGCACGCCCTGCTGCTCGCACTGCCGCGCCAGACCGTCGGCGAAATCGACCGCCGACAGGTTCTTGCCCGAGATATTGATCGCCACCTCGATCTCGTGGCCCTGCCCCCGCCAGGCGGCGATCTGGGCGAAGGCGAGGCGCGCGACCTCGCGGGTGAGATCGTCGATCAGCCCGACGCGTTCGGCGAGCGAGATGAATTCGTCGGGCGAGACCATGCCGCGCTGCGGATGCTGCCAGCGGACCAGCGCCTCGAAGCGGGACACGGCGAAATTGTCCAGCCGGACCTTCGGCTGGTAGAGCAGCGAAAGCTGGCCCCCGGCGATGGCCGCGCGCAGCGCCGCCTCGTCGATCACCTGGTCGGGTATCTTCAGCCCGTCGAGCATCTTCTGGAGGTCGGCCACGCGGATCGGCTTGGCCAGCGTGCCGGCCATGGTCAGCCCGCGCTCGGTGCCCAGGCGACGCGCCGATTCGAGCACGCGCGCGTCGAACCCGCTCATCACCATGACCTGCGCGCGGCTCTTCTCGCCGGCGAGAAAGCGGATCAGCTCGACTCCGTCGAGCCCCGGCATCTGCAAATCCATGATGACATGGGTGGGCGTCCAGTCGCGATGCCGAGCCTGGAACTCCTCGCCCGAGCCGGCGATCGTCGCTTCGTAGCCGCAGGTCTTGGCGACCTTGGCGACCAGCGCGGCGATGGCCGGCTCGTCGTCGATGATCAGCAGTCGGTTCGCGGCCATGCGCTTACCCGTCCGTCATCGCGCGAGCGCGGGCCGGCGCGGCGGCGTGCGCGCGCCTAGCCATCCAGCACCTCGCGCAGCTTGCGCAGCAGCTCGTCCATCCGGTACGGCTTGCTCAGCAATCCGATCCCTTCCGGCAGCTTCTTGCCGTTCTCGACCAGTCCCTCGGGGAAGCCGGAGGTGAGCAGGATGTGGACGCGCGGCCAGCGGCCGCGCACCTCGCGCGCGAGATCCACCCCCGTCATCCCGCCCGGCATCACGACGTCCGAGAAGACGAGATCGACGCCGTCATCGTTCTCCATCGCGTGCAGCGCATCGGCGGCCGTCTCCGCCTCGCGCACGCGATAGCCGGCGCCGCCGAGCTGCTTGGCGACGGCGCGGCGGACCGGAGGATTGTCCTCGACGATCAGGATGGTCTCGCCGCGCGCCTTGGTCCGGACCTCGCCCGCGCCGCTGCTCTGGCGGTCGGTGCCCTCGCCGGCGAGCTGGCGCGGCAGGTAGATCTTGATGGTCGTGCCGTGGCCGACCTCGCTGTAGATCTTGATGTGGCCGCCCGACTGCTTGACGAAGCCGAACACCATGGCAAGGCCCAGCCCGGTGCCCTTGCCCTTCTCCTTGGTGGTGAAGAACGGCTCGAACACCTTGTCGAGGATCTCGGGCGGAATGCCGTGGCCGGTGTCGCTCACCGCCATCAACACATATGGGCCGGGCCGGACATCCGCGTTCTGCCGGCTATACTCCTCGTCGAGCTCGACATTGCTGGTCTCGACCACGATGTGCCCGCCCTCGGGCATGGCATCGCGCGCGTTGACCATCATGTTGAGCAGCGCCGATTCGAGCTGCGCCGGATCGACCATCACGTCCCACAGCCCCTGGCCCAGCTTGAGGTGGACCTGGACCGTCTCGCCGATGGCGCGGGCGAGCATCTTGGTGCTGTCGCCCAGCAGCGTGTTGATCGCCACGCGCTTGGGCTGAAGCGGCTGGCGGCGCGAGAAGGCGAGCAGGCTCTTGGTCAGCTCGCTGCCCTTGAGCGACGCGGAGATGGCCGTATCGACCAGGCCGGCCGCCTCCGATCCCTCGGACATCTCCAGCTTGAGCAGGTCGAGATTGCCGATGATGATCGCCAGGATGTTGTTGAAGTCGTGCGCGATGCCGCCGGTCAGCTGCCCGATCGCCTCCATCTTCTGCGACTGGGCGAGCTGCTCCTCGAGCCGGCGGCTCTGCGTGATGTCGCGCGTGATCTTGGCGAAGCCCTTCAGCGCTCCGTCGGCGTCGCGCAGGGCGGTGATCACCACATAGGCGAAGAAGCGCGAGCCGTCCTTGCGCACCCGCCAGCCCTGGTCCTCGCTGCGGCCGTTCTCGATCGCGCTCTTGATCATCCATTCGGGCTTGCCGGAGGCCCGGTCCTCCGGCGTGTAGAAGCGCCCGATGGATTGGCCGACGATCTCGTCCGGCTCGTAGAGCTTGACGCGGCGCGCGCCCTCGCTCCAGGTGGCGATGCGCCCCTCCGGGTCGAGGAAGAAGATGGCGTAGTCCTTGACCGTGTCGACCAGCAGCCGCAGCCGCTCGCTGGTCGCGCGCAGCGTCGCCTCGGCCTCCCTCTGTTCGGTGATGTCCTGATTGGTGATCAGGAACGCGGTGGCACGCCCCGCCTCGTCGCGATCGACGGACGCGTGGCGGAGAATCCACCGCCACTCCCCGTCGGCGCGTCGCAGGCGCAGCATCGACGGCTCGACATCCCGGCCCTCGCGCGACAGACGGTTGAGCTCGCGCAGGCGCGCCCGGTCGTCGGGATGATAGGCCTGAACCACCTGGTCGAAGGACAGCGGCGGCTGCGACGGATCCCGCCCCAGCAGCCAATACTGCCCGTCGGACCAGTGCGACCGGTCGTTCCGCAGATCGACCTCGATGCTTCCGATGCGCCCCAGCCGCTGCGCGCGCGACAGATGCTCCTTGCTCCGCCGCAGCTCGTCCTCCATCGACTTCCGCTCGGTGATGTCCTGGACGCTGATCAGGATGCCGGTCGTCTTGCCCGACGCATCGATGATCGGCTCCGACAGGCGGTAGACCCAACGGACCTCGCCGCTGGGTCGCACCACCCGATACTCCAACGGCGGCGGGTTCTCCCCGCGCAGCACCATGTCGGAGAGCGCGCGGACGCGCTCGCGGTCCTCCGGATGGATCAGCCTGAGGAACTGCTCGGGACTCGGCTGGCCCAGGGCCGGGTCGATTCCGTACAGTCGGAACAGCTCGCGCGACCACTCGTACTTGCCGGTGTGGATATCGACCACCGCGCTGCCGGCGCTCCCGACCCGTTGCGCCAGGGCGAGGTGCTCGCGGCCGAGCCGGAGTTCCTGCTCGAGCTTCTTGCGCTCGGTGATGTCCTGGAAGCTGACCGCGAGAACGGTCGGCACCCCCCGCGCGTCGACCAGCCGCTCGCAGTGCCGTTGCAGCCAACGCGTCTCGCCGTCGGGCCGCAGGATGCGCAATTCGAGCGCGCCCGTCTCGCGCCCGGCGACCGAATCCGCGTGCGTGCGGCTCCACGCCTCCCGATCGTCGGGATGCAGCCAGGCCGCGAACCGCTCGCGACCGGGCGGGTTGGTGGCCGGATCGATGCCGAACAGGCGGTAC
>JASHSH010000390.1 GCA_030040955.1 Rhodospirillales bacterium | reverse complement strand
TAATGATCGTGGCTGAGCAGCACCGCGTCGATCTTGGGCAGATCGGCGAGCGGGAAGGCGGGCGGGGTCACGCGCGGCACGCCGAGTCCGGGCAGCGGCCCGATGCGCCTCGACCAGACCGGGTCGGTGACGATGTTCCACCCCGCCACCTGGATCAGCACGGTCGCATGGCCGACGAGCGTCGCGCGCAAGCTCCCATCCTCCACCCGGGCGAGAGGTTTGGGCGCGGGCGGAATCGCCACCTGGCGCGGCCAGGGCCCGGGCTTGCGGCCCAGCATCCAGCGCAACGCGGCGCCGATTCCGTGCGAGCCCGGCCCGCTCGCATTGCGGAACTTCCGCCCGTCGAACGGCGCGGGTGCGTAGGCGTCGGGGCGCTGGTCGATGGTCACGCGGACCGGGCGGGCGAATGCTTGCGCATGCCCGAGCTTAGCCGGAACGAAGCCGCTCACCCAGGGGCGGCCGCCCCCGCCTTGCGCGCCCCCGGCCCCGCCGCTACCTTCGGCCGCAACCGTCGGGGAGGTCGATGGGCAAGCGCGTTCTGGTCACCGGCGGGGCCGGCTTCTTGGGTTCGCATCTGTGCGAGCGGCTGATCGCCGAGGGCCACGAGGTTCTCTGCCTCGACAATTTCTACACCGGCCGTCGCCGCAACGTCGCCGCGCTGCTCGACCATCCCGCCTTCGAGCTGATGCGCCACGACGTCACCTTCCCGCTCTATGTCGAGGTCGATCAGATCTACAACCTCGCCTGCCCGGCCTCGCCGGTGCACTACCAGTTCGATCCCGTCGCCACCACCAAGACCAGCGTGCACGGCGCGATCAACATGCTGGGACTCGCCAAGCGCACCAAGGCGCGCATCCTCCAGGCCTCGACCTCCGAGGTCTATGGCGATCCCGAGGTCCATCCGCAGCGCGAGGACTATCGCGGCAACGTCAACCCGATCGGCCCGCGCGCCTGCTACGACGAGGGCAAGCGCTGCGCCGAGACGCTGTTCTTCGACTATCACCGCCAGCACAAGGTGCAGATCCGCATCGCGCGCATCTTCAACACCTACGGGCCGCGCATGCACCCGAACGATGGCCGCGTGGTGTCCAATTTCATCGTCCAGGCGCTGAAGGGCGAGCCCATCACCATCTACGGCGACGGCACGCAGACGCGCTCGTTCTGCTTTGTCGACGACCTGATCGAGGGGCTGATCCGGCTGATGGCCGCCGACGCCACCGGCCCGGTCAATCTCGGCAATCCCTCCGAGATGACGATCAAGGCGCTCGCCGAGCGCATCATCGCCATGACCGGATCGCGCTCCAGGCTGATGTTCCGTCCGCTGCCCGAGGACGATCCGCTTCAGCGCCGGCCCGATATCGGCCTCGCCCGCGGCATGCTCGGCTGGGCGCCCAAGGTGCCGGTCGACACCGGTCTCGAACGCACGATCGCGCATTTCCGCCAGCGCCAGGCGGAAGGGGACCTCTAACCGCCCGTCACAAATCCTGCGCCTCGAGCCAGGACAGGATTTCGTCGGCCACCGGCTGCCACCACTGGCTGTCGACCATCAGCCCGTGCGGCGCGCCCTGAAGGATGCGCAGGTCCGCCCCGAAATAGGTCGCGGTCTCGCGGAAGGCCGAGACCGGCAAAAACGCATCCTGATCGCCGCCGAGCACCAGGATCGGCGGGCGATCGTCGCCCGAGGGCGGCGTCGGCTGCGGGGGCGCCATCATCTCGGCGGTGGCGCGCGGGGATTCGCTTTGCAGCCGGGTGACCAGATGGGCGAGCGCGGTCGCCGAGGCGCCGACCGAGAGGAAGGCGCGGCGGACGAATTGCGGCGCCACCGCATGCGGCCCCAGCGTCTGGAGCAAGCCGAGCTGCCAGACCAGATCCTGCGCGTAGAGGCCGAGATGCATCGCCGAGGAGCCGAGCCCTGATGGCGGCACCGAGGCCAGCAGCACGGCCGCCGCCGGCACGCGGCCGCGCCCCATCACATGCTGGCAGATCAGCCCGCCCATCGAATGGCCGATCAGCACCACCGGGCGGCCGACATGGTCCATCGCCGCCTCGACATCGTCGGCATAGTCCGATAGCGAGGTCCAGGCCAGGTTGCCGTCGCTGCCGCCATGCCCGCGCAGGCTGACCGCATGGCAGGCATGCCCCTGCGTGCAGAAATAGGGCAGGAAGGTCTCGGCCCAGATCCAGGCGCCGCAGAAGGCGCCGTGCACGAACAGGAGATCGGGCCGGTCCCGGCCGCGCTTCTCGCTCTTGCAGTGCAGATATTCCAGCGCCATCGCCCGCCCCGTGCCTGCCGCCAATATAGCGGCAGCCGGACCTTCCGTCCCCGCCCGCGCGCGAAACCGTCCCCCGCGCCGCGGCCGGCCGGGAGGCGCGAATGCGCGCTTGTGGGACGGGGGTTTCCGTGTATGATGCGCCGCCAACTCCAAGGACCAGGAGGCGGCATGCGGATCGACGAGGCGCTCACTTTCGACGATGTGCTTCTCGTGCCCGCCGCCTCGTCGGTGCTCCCGGCGCAGGCCGAAACGGCCACCAAGCTCA
>JASHSH010000389.1 GCA_030040955.1 Rhodospirillales bacterium | reverse complement strand
AACGCGGTGATCATACCGCTGCTGATCCCGGTCGCGTTGCGCGGCGTGCGCTACCGCCCACTCGGCGCCGATGCGCTGCTACGCCGGAACCTGCTGGTCTGGGGCGTGGGCGGCGTGATCGTCCCGTTCATCGGCATCAAGGCCATCGACCTGGTCATGGTGGCCCTGCACCTGGTCGCCTGACCGGATATTTAGGCAAGGAGAAGCGCGATGTTGCGCTCTATCGGCAAGAGCCTCTGGCTCATGGTTTTCGCCGTCATCCTGTTCTGCGGGATCTATCCCGCGATCCTGTGGGTGGTCGGCCAGACCGCGTTTCCGTTCCAGGCGAACGGCAGCATGATCGACGGGCCGGACGGCAAGCCGGTCGGCTCGCTGCTGGTCGCGCAGCCGTTCACCAAGGACGAGTATTTCCAGCCGCGGCCCTCGGCGGCCTCGTATGACGGCACCGCGTCGTCCTCCTCGGCGCTCGCGGTTTCGAACTATGCGCTGCGCGATCGCGTGGCGCGCGCGATCGGCCCGATCGCCGTCTATTCCGGCGGGCCGAAAAAGGACCAGCCGGTGGCGCCCGATGTCGAAGCCTGGTTCCAGGCCGACAAGTTCGGCGGCCAGCCGGGCATCGTCGCCCAGTGGGCGGACGCGCACAATTCGCTGGCGCAGGGCTGGGTGACCGGCGATCCGACGCACGGTCCCTATGTCGACGCCTGGTCGAAGGCGCATCCCGACATCGTCGCGCAATTCGTCAAGGACAATCCCGGCACGCCGAGCCCGCAGGCGAGCGACCTCGCCGTGGTCTTCTTCGAGCATTTCTCGAAGGACCATCCCGGCACGTTCCCCTCCTCCGTCACCCACAGGGACGATTCGGGCAAGGACGTGACCGACATCGAGCCGGTGAAGGACGGCTCCGACATCCAGTCGATCTTCTTCGACATGTGGCGTCAGGACCACCCGGATGCGCAGCTCGCGGACGTGCCGGGCGACTACGTCACCTCGTCGGGCTCGGGCCTCGATCCGCACATCACCATGCAGAACGCCGAGTTCCAGCTCGACCGCGTTGCCGGCAAATGGGCCGCCGACCTCAAGCGCGACCCGAGCCAGGTGCGGCAGGAGATCGAGGCGATGCTGCAGACGCACGCCTTCAGCCCCGGCGGCGGCATGTTCGGCGAGCCGATCGTCAATGTGCTCGAGATGAACGTGGCGCTGGCCAAGAAGTACGGCTCTCCGTCCTAGTCGGGAGGCGGCTCCGGCCGCACCCAGATGAGCGCCGAGCAGGGCTCGCCCGCCTGGCCCCAGACCGCTGTGCAAGGGCGGGCCTCGGTCCTGGTGATCGACCGCGACCCGGGCAGCCGGCGCTACCTGGCGCGCGTCCTGCGCGGCGCCGGCTACGCGGTCTCCGGCTTCGGCAATCCCGCCACCGCCTCGCCCGCGCTGACCGAGGCCGGGCCCGACGTGGTGCTGCTCGCGCTCGATCCGAAGGCGGAAGATTGGCTCGGCATGGTGCGCGCCTGCCGGGCCGCCGGCGCGCCGCCGGTCCTGGTGCTGGCGGAGAACGGCGACGCCGCCCAAGTGGCGCGCCTGCTCGACGCCGGGGTCGACGACTGCCTAGCCACCCCCTTCGATCCGGCCGACCTGGCCGCGCGCATCGTGCGCCTGCTGCGCCTGAGCCTGCGCCGACGCGGCGTGCCGGTGCCCGCCGGCGTGGGCGAGGCGCAGCTCGACCTCGTGCGCCCCTGCGTGCGCCTGCGCGGCCGCGAGGTGCGGCTCACCCGCCTCGAATACCGCACGCTCTGGGTGCTGATGGAGGGCAAGGGGGCGGTGATGACCTTCCGCGACATCGAGACGCGGGTATGGGGATACAGCCGCATCTCGCGCCGCGATGCGTTGCGCCGCGTGGTCCACAATCTGCGGCTCAAGCTCGGCAAGGCCGCGTCCGGCTCGATCGCGCTGCTGACCGAGCGGGCCGTCGGCTACCGCCTCGCGCTTGCCGTGCCGCAATGAAGCCGTCGCGACCAGGAAGTTCGCAAGGAGGTTCCATGACGGTGCGCGCCAAGATCGGCCCGCTAACGCGCCTGCCCCGGCCCAGCCCCTTCAGCGATGTGGGCGACGCCTACAGCCAGGCGGGCGAGGACTACCTGACCTATGCCGACGGAGACCCGCGACGCCTGTTCGACTTCGACGGGCAATACGGCTATGGCGACCGGCAGATCTGGCGCATGTTGGAGTCGAAGCTGGTCCAGCACCGGCGCTCCGGCGCGCCCTATATACGGATGCTCGACGCCGGCTGCGGGCCGGGAACCTGGCTGCGCCGGCTGGTCACGCGGGCGCGCCAACTCGGCTTCGAGGAGATCACCGCGCGCGGCATCGATCTCGCCCGCGACCAGGTCGAACGCGCCCGCTATCTGGCGCGCGACCTTGCGCGGCTGCCGGGCGTGGATTTGCGCTTCGAGGTGGCCGACGTTACGCGCGAGCGCGACGAGACGGACGGCGCCTTCGATCTCACCCTGTGCCTGTACTGCGTGCTCAATCATCTGCCGCGGGAGCGGATTCCCGACACGCTGGCCGAAGTGGCGCGGTTGA
>JASHSH010000388.1 GCA_030040955.1 Rhodospirillales bacterium | reverse complement strand
GTAAGCGCAACGAGCCTTCCTTCGTCGCGCACACGGCCGCCAAGCTTGCCGAGCTGCGCGGTATCGTGCCGGAGGAGCTGGCGTCGGCGACCACCGACAATTTCATCCGCCTGTTCGCCAAGGCACGGCGGCCATGAAGATCACCATCCTGGGCTCGGGCGCGGCCGGCGGCGTGCCGATGATCAGCCTGGGCTGGGGCGCCTGCGACCCCGCCAATCCGCGCAACCGGCGCCGGCGGCAATCCATTCTGGTGGAGCAGGAGGGTTGCGCGCTGCTGGTCGACACCTCGCCCGATTTGCGCGAGCAGCTGCTCGACGCGAAGCTCCGGCGCCTCGACGGGGTCCTGTTCACCCACGCCCATGCCGACCATCTGCACGGCATCGACGATCTACGCGAGGTCAACCGCGCGATGGGCGCGCCGATACCCGTCTGGGCATCCGCCGATACACTGGCCGTGATCCGCGAGCGGTTCGGCTATGTGTTCACCGGCTTTCCCGAGGGCCGGCCGCGCACGGTCTACCGCCCCTGGCTGGAGCCGAACGCCATCGAGGGGCCGTTCCAGGTGGGGCCGATTCCGGTGACGCCGTTCCTTCAGGATCACGGATACGGCCAAGTGACTCTCGGATTCCGATTTGGCCGGGCGGCCTACTCGACCGATCTCGTCGGGCTGCCCGAGGACTCGCTCGCGCGGCTTGACGGGCTCGATCTCTGGGTGGTCGATTGCCTGATGGAGCAGGAGCACGAGACGCATGCCAACCTGACCAAGGTGCTGGGCTGGGTGGCAAGGCTGCGCCCGAAACGCACGGTGCTCGTCCATATGAGCCCCAGGCTCGACTACGCCACCCTTGCGGCGAAGCTCCCCGAGGGGATCGTGCCCGGCTACGACGGGATGGTCCTCGAGGTCTGACGGCGGGGCGATTTCGGCCGGCCCAGTGGCCGAGAGGGCCGTGAATTGCGGCGCCAAGACGCGCCTCAACTTGCCGCACGAATCCAACGTCTAGGGGGCTGCGGAACCAGGTATTTCTGGAAAGCGCCATAAGATACATTATGCGACATATCGTAGTAGATTGCTGTCATGCTCCACGCGACCGGTGCGCAATCCCCGCCCCGTATCCCCGACAAGAGGCTAACGATGTCGAACGGATTTGAGTCCGCCTTGAGTCCGTTCAGAATTCGGCCGCTTCTCTGGCTCGGTGTGAAAATGCGCCACGTCCCGACAGAGATACCCTAGGGGTTCAACGCCAAAACTATAGGAACATTTTGTACGGAGTTACCGTACCTTCTCCGTCGCGCACCAAAAATGTATTGCCGCGCTCCACTTCCTCTATAAGTGCCTCGTAAAGCCTAAGCGCGTTCTTGATCACCTCCGCATACGAAGCAGATTCCGTCTTCTCCTTAAGCAAAGTCAGTCGCTCCATCGAGCGCGGAGGCAAATCCATTTGGACACGAGTCACCACGCGCCCTTTAGCACGGCTTTCAACCCCTGTCTCACCGGCTAAATCTTCAGCGACCATCGCGCTCTTCATCTGTCCCCGTCATTCCTCCCCCGGCCTGCGGACATGTAGGCGGCAAAGATATACCCGAGGTAGGGAGACACCCCCAACCAAACGACGCGTAATGGTTCAAAGCTGCCATTAACAAACCAAAGAAGGGCGGACGCGCCCAGCGCGACCACTATGACACCCAAAGACACGAGCGCAATAGCGTCGCGCGTCGCAGACGTCGCCCGACGCCGAACCGCATTGATTACCTTCACCCAAACTCGAACACTGCCTTCAAAATCCTTACCCGGCGCAGGACGAAATCGGCCCGATGGCATGGCGTAGGTCTCCCGCACGACGCGGACGGTTCATTGCCCCCGTCGGATCCTTTAGATTCAAAGTTGCCATGGTGTTCTCCCAGTATCTCGGACTCGCTGCCTGGTTACCGATGTCAGACCCCGAGTCGCAGTTTCGACCCAACTTTATAGCTAATACCCCAATTCAGCCCTGGTTGTCAATCAATATCTCATCATAAAATACTCATATCTGTATAGCGCGGCTGCCATTCCCGATCTCGGGTCGGGTAGGGCCTTTCCGTGTCTCCGCCGCCGCTCATAAGCCTATGCATGACCCTGGAATAAGCGGGTGCCATCGCTGTGTGCGTAATCTACTAGCCTTCCTTTCGGCTTCCTGTCTGCCTAGCCGCGGACCGGCCATAGCCTGTGGTATGATCGGCTTCGGCCAAATCGGCACTTAGGACTATGTGATGGGGCGGGAACGCCGGTCGAGCACCCTCTTGACCGGTCTTTGTCCCGCAATTGCTGATAGGATTGGCAGAGACCAAGCACGACTGCGGGCCTGCCCCCGTGCGGTCTTTCGGCCGGTGTTCAGCCAGGGGGAGTTCAATGCGGTATCGCTGGATGGGCTTGGCCGCTGCCCTGGTCGCGGCGTTCGTGGCGGGCGCGCCGATTGATGCCCTGGCCATGGATCAGGCCAAGCACGACGACATTAAAGAGCTCTTGCAACTGGCAGGAATACTGAAGCGGGCTCAGACCATGGCGGACGCGATGTTGCCAGGAATATGGGAAGTCGTGCGCAAGGCGAATCCCGACATCCCCCAATCCGTGCTTGATCATACGGCGGTAATCGTGCGGGATGAGCTCGACAAGGCATTGCCGGAACTCGAGGAGCCGATCATCGCGATCTATGACGCCAATTTCACTGACGACGAGATCAAGACGCTTCTGGCTTTCTATCGGAGTCCCGTCGGCCAGAAGCTGACCTCGCAGCAACCCCAGATGCTGCAAGAGGGACTGGCGATCGGAAAGGTCTGGGGGGCGAATATAGGCCAACGCGTCACGGCGCGGCTGCGCGACGAATTGCAAAAGCAAGGCTATAAACTTTGAACGCTTGGGCGCGCAGAACTTCGCTCGGAACCGCCCCCCCGGTCCCGCCCGCCGCCAAGGCGCAATCGCCCTGCCGGTTCGGTCAGACGTGCCGCCAGATGTGGTCGGTCAGCGAGCCGGGCACCATCAGCGTCGCCGCCTTTTGCGCGGCCGAGCGGTAGGCCGGATCTCCTGTCAGCTTGGCGCTGAACTCCTCGAACTGGCCGAGATTGTCGTAGCTGCCGATCCAGGCCACCTGGGCGGCCACGCTGCCCACCGCACCCGCGACCGCGAGCTTCCTCCCGGTCGCCTTCTCGGCGATCGCGGCGATCTCCTTGGCGAAGCCCACCAGGTCCTGAATTCGGCCCGGCATCGCGACGGCCGTGCGCACGAATGTGATCATTGTTTCCTCCTCCCTCTCGGTTACCGCTTCGTTCGGCTGGCGCGAGCCCTTACCGCACGCAGGCGAAGCGCCAGATGGTCTCGTTGCTGTCGGCAAGGTTGGTCGCTCCGGTCAACCTCGCCCCGGCATAGCCGGCCAATCCGCAACGCGCCTGCGCGGCATCGAAAGGATATACCGGCGACTGGATGGAGATCGTTCCGGCGCGGTCGGAAACCTCGGGCTGCGCATTGGGCGTACCCGATGCTCCCGATCCGCCGCCGGCCGAAGCCCACACGCCCCCGCATCCCGCGACAAGCACGCAAGCCGCCGCCGTCTCCAAGAATCTCGTGCGTCCCCCGTGACGCATTTGCATGGCGCTCACCACTCTCGCACCGCGCTTTCCGCGCGCAAGCGAAATCCATATGACTCCGCCCCGATCCTCTCCGTCCGCGCGAATTTCGCCTACGAATGGGCGCAAGTTTCGCGCGGCGGCACACGCGGAACATGATTGCCATTGCAATTCGCCAGCCGGGTTCCAGAATCACGCCGGAGGGTACGAAGCCGCAGCGCGCGAAGAAGCGCGTTCGCAAGGCAAGTGGAGGTTGGCCGGTGAATGTGATTTGCAAGGCGGTGTGCGCGACGGCGACGATATCCCTCCTGGCCTTGCCGGCCGCGGGCTGGGGGCAGCAACCTCCGGCGATGCCGGTCCCCACTTCGAGCCTCGACCAGCCAGGCGGCGCTGGCGGCGGCAACGCAGGCAGCAGTTCGGTCGGCACCTTGACCATCGTCGGCATCGGACTGGGCGCGGTGGCGCTCGCCGGGTTGGTCGCCGGCATCATCGGCACCACCTTCGCCGGCCCCTCCACCACCAGCACGACCTCGACCTCCACGGCGACCTCGACCTCGACTTCGTCGAGCACCGGGAGCGGGAATTGAGCCGGACAGGCTAGCCGGCGCCGCGCGCGCTCTCCAAGATCAGCCGCAACCCGAGCGCGCCGAGCACCGCGCCGGCCGCACGGTCGATCCAGCCGCGGGCGCGCAAATATATCGAACGCGGCGCGCTCGACGAGATCGCCAGCGCCACGATCGCGTACCAGCAGGTCTCCATCGCGAAGTTGATCGGCGGGATGGCGGCATACATCCAGCCCGGCACGCGCTCGGGCAACAAGGCCGCGAAGATGCCGCCGATGACCACCACGGCCTTGGGGTTGCTGAGCTGCGTGGCCAGCGCCAGCAGGAAGGTGCGCGTCGGCCCTTGGGTTCGATGCCCCGCATCGCCATTCGATCGCGCCGCCGCCACGCTCCCCGCGCCCCGCCATAGTCGCCACGCCAGATAGAGAAGATACAGTCCGCCCAGCAGCTTGAAGCCCAGATAGAGCCACGCTACCTGCGCCAGCACCGCGCGCACGCCGATCAGCGCGAGCGAGCAAATAATCGTCGCGCCGAGGCCCATGCCCGCCGCCGCCGCCAAACCATCGCGGCGCGAGACCGCGACCGAGGTGCGGGTGACGAACAGGAAGGCGGGGCCCGGACTCATCGCGCCGAGCATCAGCGCGCCGAGGATGCTGAACAGCGAGACGACGGGGTCCATGGGTCCTCCTTCGCGGGGCGCGCGCGAGTATGCCACGCCGCGCCACCTTGTCACGGGAGCGGCGCCCCTGCCCCGCTTGCGCCGCATGCGGCCTTCCGCGATCATTCTGCCCGATGCCCGACGATCCCTCCGCCTTGCGCCCGATCGACCGGTTGCTCGCCGTGATGGCGCGCCTGCGCGACCCGGTCGGCGGCTGCCCCTGGGACCTGGAACAGAGTTTCGCGACGATCGCGCCGCATACCATCGAGGAAGCCTACGAGGTGGTCGAGGCGATCGAGGCAGATAACCGCGCCGCCTTGCGCGACGAGCTCGGCGATCTACTGTTCCAGGTCGTGTTCTACGCCCAGATGGCGCGCGAGGAAGGCAGCTTCGACTTTGACTCGATCGCCACCGCGATCGCCGACAAGATGGAGCGCCGTCACCCGCATCTGTTCGGAACCGCGCGGATCGAGACCGCCGCGGCGCAGCGCGTCTCCTGGGAGAAGCTCAAAGCGCGCGAGCGTGCAGAGAAGTCGGCGGGCGGCGAGCCGGGCGCGCTTGCCGGCGTGAGCGCCGCCCTGCCCGCGCTCACCCGATCCCAGAAGCTGCAAGATCGGGCCGCGCGCGTGGGTTTCGACTGGCCCTCCCCTGCCCCGGTGCTCGACAAGATCGAAGAAGAGCTGCGCGAAGTGCGCGTCGAGATGCAAGCCGGCGCGGAGCGCGCGCGCCTCGAGGAAGAAGTCGGCGATCTGCTGTTCGCCTGCGTCAATCTTGCGCGCAAGCTCGGCATCGACGCCGAAGGCGCGCTGCGCCGCGGCGGGCGCAAGTTCGAGCGACGTTTCGCGCGCGTCGAGGCCGCGCTCGCCGCCCAGGGCCGCAAGCCGGCCGAGGCGGGCCTGGAGGCGATGGAGGCGCTATGGGTCGCCGCCAAGGAGGAGGAGTGAGCGCGCGGCGCGGCGCTGCCTTCGCTGCCGCGCTACTGCTGCTCGGCGCCCTCGCTGCCTGCTATCTGCCCAACAATTTCCGCGCCGAGATACGGCTCGGGCGCGGCGGGGACTTCGCGCTCGCCTATTACGGCGAGCTGATCTGGGCGCCGCTCTACCGCGACATCCAGAACGGCAAACTATCCTCCGACCAGATCCCGCACGAGGTCGAGCTGATCCGCCGCGATCTCGCCCGCGACGCGAATTTCAAGAAGATCGACTCGCTCGGCCAGGGCCGGTTCAAGGTCGAATACCAGCGCGAAGGCCGCTTGGCGGCGAGCCAGCAGGTCACCTTCGTGCGGCGCAACGCGATCATCCTTGAAATCCGCTCCTCGCCCGACGGCAAGGTGACCGTGAACGGCGCCGCGCTGCGCCCGAGCGACGCGCAGACCATCGTCGATATGGGCCTGGCGATGAACGGCGAGTTCCGCATCATCACCGACGGGCTGGTGAAGGAGCACAACGCCACCCGCACCGAGCCGTACCAGGGATACCAGCTCTACATATGGACCATTGCCAGCCCGTTCGCGCCGCCCGTCCATTTCGTCATGCAGCGCGAAGGTGTGTGGCCGGCCAAGCCGGCGGGGCAATGAGGCCGGTGCGCGCGCGGGGATGAGCAATCTGGCCGGCAAGACGGTATTCATCACCGGCGCGACCTCGGGATTCGGCGCCGCGGCAGCGCGACGCTTCGCCGCGGACGGCGTGCGGCTGGTGCTGTGCGGGCGGCGGACCGACCGGCTGCGCGCGATCGCCGGCGAGCTCGGCGTGCCGGTGCACGCCTTTCCGCTCGACGTGCGCAGCCGGGCTTCGGTCGAGAAGACGGTGGCGAGCCTGCCGCCCGAATTCGCTTCCATCGACATCCTGGTCAACAACGCTGGCCTCGCGCTCGGCATCGAGCCGGCCCATCGGGCTTCCCTCGACGATTGGGAGACGATGATCGACACCAACGTGAAGGGGCTGATCTATCTCACCCGGCTGATCCTACCCGGCATGGTCGAACGCCGCCGTGGCCATGTGATCAATCTGGGCTCGGTCGCCGGCCGCTATCCCTATCCCGGCGGGCATGTATATTGCGCGACCAAGGCCTTTGTCGAGCAGTTCTCGCTCGCCCTGCGCGCCGATCTCCAGGGCACCAATATCCGTGTCACCAATATCGAGCCCGGCATGTGCGAGACCGAGTTCGCCATCGTCCGTTTCAAGGGCGACGTCCAGCGCGCGGCCAAGCTCTACGAGGGCGTGCGCCGCCTCACCGCGGAGGACATCGCCGAATGCATCCATTGGGCGGCCAGCCTGCCCGAGCATGTGAACGTCAACGTCATCGAGGTGATGCCGCAGCAGCAGGCCTTCAATCCGCTGAACATCCACCGCGAGGCACCCGGAAACTAGCCGGGCGAGCGGCTTGACAGGGCCGGCCGCGCCTGTATGTTGCGCGGCCTGCAACACGCCATCCAGGACATCCGGCCATGGCCAAGCCCGCCACCATCCTCGTCAAGCTGGTCAGCACCGCGGACACCGGCTTCTACTACGTGGCCAAGAAGAATCCGCGCAAGACCACCGAGAAGCTTGAATTCCGCAAATACGATCCGGTCGCGCGCAAGCACGTCGCGTTCAAGGAAGCCAAGATCAAGTAGGCTTGGCCAAGAGCGCGCCCGCCAGCAGCGCGAGCCATCCCAGGATCAGGCAGGTCCCGCCCAGCGGTATAAGCGGCGTCGGCGCATCAAGCAGCGCATCGACATAGAGGCCGCCAGAAAATCCCGCCGTTCCCGCGACGAACAGGCATCCCGCCGCCGTCAGCCAGCGCCCGCCGAATGGCGACAGCGCCGCGAGCGCGACCAGCGTGCCGGCGTGCAATAGCTGGAACAGCGAGGCCAGGCTCACCAGTTCCTGGGCGTGGCCGGACAGCCGGTGGGCGGAATAGGCGCCGAACCCAACGGCGCAGGCGCCGCTCGCTCCGCCGAGCCCGAGCCAGAGGCGCCGGGACGCCGCGGGGCTCATGTCGGGGGGGCCAAGAAAAAGGGGCCGGGACTAGCCCGGCCCTGAGTTCTCTTGAGGGAAGATACTGGACGACACCTGAGGTCATCGCCGGTATCGTCCCGCATGTTAGGGAAAGCGCGCGATCTGTCTGTGACACCCGTCACAGCCGCTACTTGCCGCGCTGTTCGGCCACCAACGCGGTCAGGCGCGCCATGTCGCGGATGACCAGCGCGTTCTTGCGCCGCTCGACGATGCCGTCGCGCGCCAGTTCGTTCAGCACCCGCGCGACCGTCTCGCGCGTGGTGCTCACCCGGCTGGCGAGGTCGGCATGCAGCGGGATCGGCGAAATCATCGGCAAGGCCTTGGCGTCGGTCTGGCTCGCCTTGGCCTGGCGCAGAAGCTCGGCCTGGATGCGATGGTTGGCGCCCAGCGTGCTCAGATCCATGATCCGCTCGTCCGAGCGGCGGATCATGCGGGCGAGCCGACGCATGATTTCGATGCCGATATCGGGCTTCTTGGCGAGCAGTTCCAGGAACACCGGCGGCGGCATGGCGGCGGTGAGCGCGTCCCCGCCCTGCGACATCACAAAGGCGGAGCGTGGTCCGCCGTCGATCGCGGCCAGCTCGCCGAAATAACCACCCGGCCCGATATCGTCGAGCGTGACCTCGCGCCCCGTCTGCGAATAGTTGACGACGCGGACCGTGCCTTCGAGGACGAAATAGACCTCGCGGCTGTCGCTCTCCATGTCGATGATGTGCTCGCCCGGCCCGTAGCGGCGGAATCGGCAGCGGCGTGCCATCTCGTTTCGCTCCGCCGGGCTGAGGCTGGCGAGGAGCGGCACCGCGTCGAAATTGTGCGCAGGAGCGTCGGTCATCACTCGCCCCGAGAGTGGCCGGTTCCGTTCGACTTTCGTGCCATGATAGAGGCATTCGGCCGACTTGACGAGGGGGGCCGTGGACCCGATTCTAACGTACGGAGAATCCGTGTAGAAACCGCTGAAGGGTGAGAATTTCGCGGTGTCGGGAGCAATTCGGTGATCCGGAAGCGCTCCCGCCGCGTAGGAGTCGCAAACCGTGGAGCGCTCCCCGGCCAGCGCACGGGACTAGGAGTTTTCATGCGGAAGGTCGCTTTGCTGCTATTGCTTGCCGGGCTGGCCTTGCCGGTCCGGGCGCTGGCCGATCCGGCGGGAACCGTGACGCGGTTGCGCGGCGAGGCCACCGCCGAAGCCGCCGGCAAATCGCGGACGCTCTCCGTCGCGGCGCCGGTCGAGGTCGGCGACCGGTTGCTCACCGGTCCGGGTGCCCGGCTCGAACTCACGCTGGCCGATGGAACCTTGCTCACGCTGGGCGAGAAAGCCGATTTCACCATCGACGCGCTATCGATCGGCGCCGACAGCGGTGAAGCTCTATTCAGCCGGGCAGCGGGCGCGATGCGCCTGGTCGCGGGCGATATCGCCAAGAAGATGGACCATCGCATCGAAGTGGCGAGCGCGGTCGGCACCATCGGCATTCGCGGCACCGACGTGTGGGGCGGCTCGCTGAAGAGCCCGCTCGACGTGTTCTTGATCGAAGGCATCGTCGAGGTGCGTTCGCCGGCGGGCACGGTCGTGCTGGACAAGCCGGGCCTGGGCACCAGCATTTACGGGGCCGGACAGGCGCCCGAGGCCCCGCACCAATGGTCGCCGCAGCTGCGCGATCAAGCCATCGCCACCGTTTCGTTCGATTCGCCCTGAACCGGCCGCGCGGGCATGGCGGCGTGACGAACCCTGCCCCGCCTGACGCGTTGCCGACATGAAAATTGGGTTCGTCGACCGCACGCCGTTCGACTACACGCCGCTCACGCCCTATGAGCGCCCGCTCGGCGGCAGCCAGTCGGCGCTCAGCTACCTCGCCTCGGCACTGGCTTCGCGCGGTCACCTGGTCGGGCTCGCCAACCACAGCCGGGTTGCCGGCACCTTCGGCGGGGTGGTCTGCGCTGGAGCGTCCGCTCAATTTTCCGCCGAATTCCTGAATTCGTTCGATGTGTTGATTTGCACCGCCGCCATCGGGCGCGAGTTGCGGCGCGGAAACACGATCCGGCCGCCGCTGATCCTGTGGACACAGCACCATATCGACCAGGCCCCGATCGCGGCCTTGAAGGACGCCGACGAACGCGACAGCTGGCGCGCCTTCGCCCTGGTCAGCAACTGGCAGGCCGAGCGCTACGCGGCAAAGTTCGGCCTGCCCAAGGGGCGCATCCGGGTGTTGCGCAACGCCATCTCGCCGGCTGTGGAGCAGGCGCGCCGGGCGGGCCCGCTCTTCTTCGAGGCGGGGCGGCCGCCGGCGATGGTCTACACCAGCACGCCGTTCCGCGGGCTCGATATTCTGCTCACCATATTTCCTACGCTGCGCGCGGCCATTCCCGGCGCGCGGCTGCGCGTCTATTCCGGCATGGCCGTCTATCAGGAGAGCGCGGAGCAGGACCAGTACAGGCTTCTGTATCGTCTGTGCGGCGCGATCGAGGGCGCGGAGTATGTCGGACCGGTAGGGCAGACACGGCTCGCCGCGGCGCTGGCCGAGGCGGATGTACTGATCTACCCGAACACGTTCCTCGAGACCTCTTGCATCGCGCTGATGGAGGCGATGGCGTCGGGCTGCGTGATCATCACCACCGCGAACGGCGCGCTGCCGGAGACGGCGGCCGGCTTCGGGCACTTGTTCCGGCCGCCGACGCCGACGATGGGAGTGCTCGGTTTCGCGCAGGCCTTCGCGGACTATGCGATCGCCGAGCTGGGCAAGCTCGTCGCCGCTCCCGCGCACGCGCGCGCCTCAGTCGAGGCGCAGGCGGAGCATGCCCGCAAGCACTATGTATGGTCGGCGCGCGCCACCGAGTGGGAGTCCTGGCTGGCGGCGCTGCTGGCCGAGACCTGAAGCGCAACCGGAGGGAATGGGGCGAGCGGACGGATTCGAACCGACGACATCCAGAACCACAATCTGGCGCTCTAACCAACTGAGCTACGCCCGCCGCCGGAAGGCGTTGTCTAGCCTACCCCTCGCGTTGCAGTCAACCCGCGCCCCGTGCCCCGTCGACGATCTCGAACTCGGCCGGAAACTGGTGGCGGCCGTCCGCGCCGAACGGCAGCGGCCTGGTCCACAACACCGCGTCGAGGGGGAGCATGGCGTAGAGATGTGGAAACGGCATGCCACCGCGCGAGGGCTCCCAGCGCAAGTTCTCTTCGATCCGAGACGAGTCCACGGCGACCAAGATCAGGTCGGACCGTCCCGCGAAGTGCCGCGCCGCGGTCTCCACGACCTGCACCGCGGTCGAGAAATGAATGAAACCGTCGCGCAGATCGATGGCGGAACCGGCGAACGCGCCCCGCCGCTCGGCCTCGCGCCACAGATCGGCGGGACAGATTTTGTAGATCGCGTCGCCTTCCCCCGCCATCTCAGCCGCGCCCGAAATGG
>JASHSH010000387.1 GCA_030040955.1 Rhodospirillales bacterium | reverse complement strand
TATGTCGCCACCGTGCCGATGGCGACCACCAGCCTCGAGACGATCATCGGAATGATGGTCGGCCGCACGCTGATGGAGGCGCCGCGCGCGCAGGACCGTCCGCCGGGCGGCGAGATCGCGCTGGAGGTTCGCGGTCTCAATTGCGGCCCGCTGGTCCGCGACGTGAGCTTCGTTCTGTATCGCGGCGAGATACTCGGCTTCGCCGGACTGATGGGCGCCGGCCGCACGGAGGTGGCCCGCGCGGTGTTCGGAGCCGATCGTGCGCAATCGGGCGAGATCTCCGTCCGCGGAAAGGCCGCGTTGCTGCGCTCGCCTGGGCACGCGGTCGCGCTCGGCATCGGCTATCTGTCGGAGGACCGCAAGCGCTTCGGCCTCGCGGTCGGCATGGACGTCGAGTCCAATGTGGTGATGGCGAACCTGGCCAAATTCCTGTCGCTCCACTTCTTCCTGCGCGGCCAGATCATCCGGCGCACGGCCGAATCCTTCGTCCGCCTGCTCAACATCCGCACTCCCTCGACCACCCAGGAGGTGCGGCTGCTGTCGGGCGGCAATCAGCAGAAGATCGTGGTGGCGAAGTGGCTGGCGCGCGACTGCGACATATTGTTCTTCGATGAGCCGACCCGGGGCATCGATGTCGGCGCGAAGAGCGAGATCTACAAGCTGTTGCGGTCGCTGGCCGACCAGGGCAAAGCGATCGTCATGATTTCGTCGGAATTGCCGGAAATTCTGCGCATGAGCGATCGGATCGTCGTCATGTGCGAGGGCCGGATCACCGGCGAGCTGCTCGCCAAGGACGCGACCCAGGAGCGGATCATGCATCTGGCGACGCAGCGCGAGACCGCGCAAGCGGCCTGAGACCGGGAGAGAGGCGGAATGGCGCAAACCGAGACGGCGGCACTGGGCAGCGGCGCCCGCGCGTTCGGGATGCGCTCGCGCTTCTTCGGCGCTTCCGCCCGGCAGAAGCTGCTGGCCTTCACCAGCCTGATCATTCTGATCGTCTACTTCTCCTTCGCCTCGCCCGCCTTCCTGCTGATCGACAACGTCATCGGCATATTGCAGTCGACCGCGGTGGACGGCGTGCTGGCGATCGCCTGCACCTTCGTCATCATCACCTCCGGCATCGACCTGTCGGTCGGCTGCTTGATGACCTTCTGCGCGGTGATGACCGGCGTGTTCCTGACCTACTGGCAACTGCCGCTGTGGACCGGGATCTTCGCCGCGCTCGGCACCGGCACGCTGAGCGGGATGATTTCGGGGACCCTGATCGCCAAGCTGAAAATACCGCCCTTCATCGCCACCCTGGGCATGATGCTGCTCAACAAGGGCCTTTCCCTGGTGGTCTCCGCAGACAAGCCGATCTATTTCACCGACACCGAGGCCTTCTCGCTGATCTCGCAGGGCTCGCTGATCGGCTACATCGTGCCGGCAGTGCCGATCCCGAACGGCGTGCTGATCCTGTTCACGCTGGCCTTCGTCGCCTCGCTGGTGCTCAACCGCACCGCGCTCGGGCGCTACACCTTCGCGCTGGGCAGCAACGAAGAGGCGGTGCGCCTGTCCGGCGTGAACGTGGACGCCTGGAAGATCACCATCTACGGACTCGGCGGCGCGATCTGCGGCGTGGCCGGACTGCTGATCGCCTCGCGGCTCAATTCCGCGCAGCCGGCGCTCGGCCAGGGATACGAGCTGGAGGCGATCGCGGCGGTGGTGATCGGCGGCACCTCGCTGAGCGGCGGCGCCGGCACCATCCTTGGCACCATTATCGGCGCGTTCATCATGAGCGTACTCACCAACGGTCTGCGCATTCTCTCGGTCGCGCAGGAATGGCAGATCGTGGTGACCGGCTTGATCATCATCCTCGCCGTCTACGCCGACATCCTGCGGCGTAGGAAGGCGTGATGCGCGGCACCGACAAACACAAGGAGGCGTCGGTGACCTAGAGGGAGGGCCGTGTTCGCCTGCGGCAAGCAAAGGCGAGACCTTGGATCAACCAATGTGCGAACGGAGGAACACTCATGTTGAATAGACGACACCTTGGCGCCGCCGTCTGCGCCGCGGCGCTGATCGGCTTCGCCGGCTCGGCGTCGGCCGACCAGTGGTATATTCCGCTCATCTCCAAGGGCTTCCAGCATCAGTTCTGGCAGGCGGTGAAGCTCGGCGCCGAGCAGGAAGCCAAGAAGCTGGACGTGAAGATCACGTTCGAGGGGCCGGAGACCGAGGCGATGGTCGACAAGCAGATCGACATGCTCTCGGCCGACCTGGCCAAGCATCCGAACGCGATCGGCTTCGCCGCGCTTGACAGCAAGGCGGCGATTCCGCTGCTCAAGAAGGCGCAGGACGAGAAGATCCCGGTCATCGCCTTCGACTCGGGCGTCGACAGCGACATCCCGCTCACCACCTGCGCCACCGACAACCTGGCGGCGGCGGGCGAGGCGGCGGACAAGTTGGCCGCGCTGATCGGCGACTCGGGCGAGGTCGCGGTCGTCGTGCACGACCAGACCAGCCGCACCGGCATCGACCGGCGCGACGGCTTCGTCAAGCGGATCAAGGACAAGCATCCGAACATCAAGATCGTCGACATCCAGTATGGCGGCGGCGACCACCTGAAATCGGCCGAGATCGCCAAGGCGATCATCGCCGCCCATCCGGACCTCAAAGGCATCTTCGGCGCCAACGAGGGGTCGGCCGAGGGCGTGCTGATCGGTGTCAAGGAGGCGAAGAAGAAGCTGGTCGTGATCGGCTACGATTCCGGCCAGGACCAGATCGACGCGATCAAGTCGGGCGAGGAAGCCGGCGCGATCACCCAGAATCCGATCGGCATCGGCGCCTGTGTCGTGGCGTCGGCGGTGAAGGCGCTCAAGGGCGAGAAGCTGCCCAAGACCGTAGACACCGGCTTCTACTACTACGACAAGACGAACGTCGACGACCCGAAGGTCGCCGCGGTTCTGTACAAGTAGGATTTCGGTCCGGGAGCGGGGAGGGGCGAGCGCCCTTCCCCGCCGTCCCCGCGGCCGGAGTCGCTATTCGCCGGGCCGCACGATTCCCTTCTTCACGATCACGTTGCCGTAGAGTCTGCGCTCGCCGGTGGCGACGAAGGCGTAGGCCTGGCGCGCGCGGTCGTAGAACTTGAACCGCTCGAGCGCGGTCACCTTGACCCGGGTGCCGTGGGCCGCGTCGAGCACGGATTGGAAAGCCGCCAGCACCGGCGCCTTCCTGCCGCCCCCGGGCGACATGACGAAGGCGGGCGAGGACACGAACTCGTCGAGCGGGAACAGCGCGAGGACCGCCGCCAGCACATCGGTGGCCGAAGCCGCGTCGAGGCGCACCAGGCGGCCGCTGACCGCGGAGGCGGAGGTGGCCGGATAGTTCGCATCGACGATCGCGAGCTCGTCGCCATGCCCCATGTCGCGCAGGATGCGCAGCAGCTCGCCATTGAGCAGCGGCGGAATTCCCTTGAGCATCTATGCGTCTCCTCCGGATCGTGGCGCGTTCAGGGGATCGGCGATTCCGCCCGCACCAGCCCTTGCGCGCGCAACTCGCGCCAGAAATCGACCGGGATCGGCTGGCGCAGCAAGGCGAGATTCTCGGCCACCTCGGCCGGGTTGCGCACGCCCGGGATGATGCTGGCGATCACCGGATGGTGCAGCGGGAACTGGAGCGCCGCGGCCTTCAGTGCTACGCCGTGCCGTCGGCAGACCTCCTCGATGCGGCGGGTGCGGTCGAGGATGTCCGGTTTCGCCGGGGCATAGTCGTAGAACGCACCGGGCACCGCGCCGGTGATGAGGATGCCGGAATTGTAGGGTCCACCGAGGATGATGCCGATGCCGCGTGCGGCGCAGAGCGGCAGGAAGCTGTCGAGCGAATTCTGGTCGAGCAGCGTGTAGCGGCCGGCGAGCAGGAAGCAATTGAAGTCGCCGGCCCGCGCGAACGCCTCGCAAGCCTCCCACTCGTTGAGCCCGCAGCCGATCGCCTTGACCACTCCCTCGTCGCGCAACCGGATAAGCGCCTTGTAGGCCCCCGCCATCGCCTCCTTGAAACGGGCCGGGAACGCGTCTCCCTGGTTGCGGCGGTCGCAGTCGTGCAGCAGCAGGATGTCGACGCGGTCGCGGCCCAGGCGCTGGAGACTGTCCTCGAACGAACGCATCGCGCCGTCGTAGCTATAGTCGAGGCGGCGCACGAATGGCGGCACGTTCTCGAACAGCCCGGCCTCGGGGTCGGCGCCGCGCGCAGGGAACAGGCGCCAGCCCACCTTGGTGGAGAACAGGAACGGCTCGGTGCCGAACTCGCGGAACGCGGCGCCGAAGCGGTGCTCGGACAGGCCGTGTCCGTACAGCGGCGCGGTGTCGAAGAAGCGCATGCCGGATGTGAAGGCCGCGCGCAACGTGGCCTGCGCCTCGGCGTCGCTCACCGCCTTGTACATATTGCCGATGGCGGTGCCGCCGCATCCCAGCGCGGTGAGACGAAGGCCGGTGCTACCGAGCGGGCGCGCGGTCAGGTCCATGGCGCGGGGCTTCCCAGACGGCCGCCCGAACTCGCGCGGCGGCGATTAACATATTGTTCCACAAAGAGAAAGCTCTCCCGTCCGAATTGATGGCACAAGCCCGGACGGGTGTCCAGGCAAACCCTTGCCCTCGGCTAGGAGCGCGAGCCGAACAGCCGCACCAGCACGCGCGAATCCGCCACCCGCACCGGCAGGCTGCGCGCGCCGCTGCCTTCGTGCTCCACCTCGATGGCGAGCGAGCCGTCGGCGAGGGCGAACTTCCAGCCATGCAGCGGACAGACGACATGGTCGCCTTCGATGCATCCCTCGGACAGGCGCGCGCCCTTGTGCGGGCAGATATTGTCGAGCGCGAACACGCGGCCATCGCCGGTGCGGAACAGTCCGATTTCGCCGATCAGGGTGCGCACCGCCCGGGCGCCTCCGGCGGGGATGTCCTCGACGGTGCCGAACGCGACCCAGCCGGACTCGGCGCCGTCTTCCATGCGCTAGGGCTTCTGCGCCAACGCCAGCATCTTGACGCAGCGCGCGCGGATGCCGGGCCAGTCGCCGGACGAGATCATCGCCGTCGGCGCCACCCAGGAGCAGCCCACCGCTGCCACCGTGGGCACCGCCATATAGGCGGCGGCGTTGCCGGTGTCGATTCCGCCCGTGGGAACCATGGCAACCGAGGGGAACACCGAACTCCATGCCTTGAGCACGGGCACGCCGCCCGATGCCTCGGCGGGGAAGAATTTGAGGCACGAAAGGCCGGCCTCGGTCGCCATCATCAGCTCGGAGGGCGTGACCACGCCGGGCAGATAGGCGATGCCGAGCCCGGCAGCCGCGTCGATCATCCGCCGCGTGCAGCCCGGGCTGACCGCGAACACGGCGCCGAGCCGATGCACGTCGCGCAGCTCATCGACCGTGGTGACCGTGCCTGCGCCGACCGCGATCCCCTCCACCTCGCCGATCGTCCGGCGGATCGCTTCCATGCCGGCCGGCGTGCGTAGTGTGATCTCGATGCTGCCGATGCCGGCCTCGACGAAGGTGCGGGCGAGCGGCACCGCGTCCTCGGGGCGCTCCACCACGATGACCGGCACCACGCGGCAGCGCCGCATCAGATCGGCGACGGACATGCTTGCCTTTCCTCCCGGGGCCGCGGTGTCCATCACGGCGCGAGCGTGAGCGCCCCCTCCTCCGCCGAGCCGGCATGCGCCCGGCACGCGGCGAACAGCTCGCGGCCCATTCCGGCCGCGTTGCGCGCCGGATCGTAGCCCGCCACGGGACGCGCCATCAGCCCGTCCACCTGCGCCTCCAGCACGCCGGCCTCGGCGTCGAGGCGGATCGGATCGCCGTCGCGCAACCGCGCGATCGCCCCGGCGCAGACCGATTCGGGAGTCACGTGGATCGCCGCCGGCACCTTGCCGCTGGCGCCCGACATCCGCCCGTCGGTGACCAACGCTACCTTGAACCCGAGATCCTGGAGCACGCCGAGCGCCGGGGTGAGCTTGTGCAGCTCGGGCATGCCGTTCGCCCGCGGCCCCTGCTCGCGCACCACCACCGCGACGTCGCGGTGCAGCTTCCCTTCCTTGAACGCGGCGACCACCTGGTCCTGGTCGTTGAAGATCAGCGCCGGCGCGGTGACCTGACGGTTGGCCGGCTTCACCGCGGAGACCTTGATGATCGAGCGGCCGAGATTGCCGGTGAGCAGCCGGATGCCGCCCTCGTGGTCGAACGGATCGGAGACCGGCCGCAGGATGTCGCGGTCGTGCGTCGTGGCCGGCGCGGGCCGCCAGCGCAGCACGCCGTTGTCGAGCCATGGCTCCTCGGCATAGCGGGCGAGCCCGTCGCCCGCCGTGGTCGTCACGTCGGCGTGCAGCAGCCCCGCCGAGATCAGCTCGCGCACCAGGAACCCCATGCCGCCGGCCGCGTGGAAATTGTTCACGTCGGCCTGGCCGTTGGGATAGATGCGCGCGAGCAGCGGCACCACCCGCGAGAGCTCGGCGAAGTCGGTCCAGTCGAGCACGATGCCGCCGGTCCGCGCGATGGCGACCAGATGGATCGTGTGGTTGGTCGAGCCGCCCGTCGCGAGCAGCCCGACGATGCCGTTGACGAAGGCGCGCTCGTCGACGATGCGGCCCACCGGCCGATAGTCGTTGCCCAGCGCGGTGATCGAGGCGGCGCGGCCGGCGGCGGCGGCGGTCAGCGCCTCGCGCAGCGGCGTGTTGGGATTGACGAAGGCGCTGCCGGGCAGATGCAGGCCCATCACCTCCATCAGCATCTGGTTGGAGTTGGCGGTGCCGTAGAAGGTGCAGGTGCCGGGCGCGTGGTAGGACGCGGACTCGGCCTTCATCAGCTCGTCGCGCCCCACCTTGCCCTCGGCGTAGAGCTGGCGGATTTTCGTCTTCTCCGCGTTCGGGATGCCGCTTGGCATCGGCCCGCCGGGCACGAACACCGCGGGCAGGTGGCCGAAGGCCAGCGCGCCGATCAGCAGGCCGGGCACGATCTTGTCGCACACCCCCAGATAGAGCGCGGCATCGAACATGTCGTGGCTGAGCGCGACGGCGGTCGCCTGCGCGATCACGTCGCGGCTGAA
>JASHSH010000036.1 GCA_030040955.1 Rhodospirillales bacterium | reverse complement strand
GACCGCCTGGCCGAAGCCGTCGGCCTAGCCCGCGCCATCGACCTGCCCGTCGTCGAGGCGGAGATCGTGCCGCTCGCGCGGGCGACTCCGGCCACGCTTCTGGGTCGCGGAACGGTCGCGCGGCTGGGCGCGCTGGTGAAGGAGAGGAGCGTCGGCCTCGCCGTGATCGACGCACATCTCTCTCCGGTCCAGCAGCGCAACCTGGAGAAGGCCTGGAACGCGAAGGTGATCGACCGCACCGGCCTGATCCTGGAAATCTTCGGCGCCCGCGCCCGCACCCGCGAAGGACGTCTCCAGGTCGAGCTCGCCTCGCTCACCTATCAGCGCTCGCGGCTGGTCCGCAGCTGGACCCACCTCGAGCGGCAGCGCGGCGGCTTCGGTTTCCTCGGCGGCCCGGGCGAGACCCAGATCGAGGCCGACCGCCGCCAGATCGGCGAGCGCATCGTCCGGCTCAAGCGCGAGCTGGAGGAGGTCCGGCGCACGCGGGCGCTGCATCGCGCCGCGCGCAACCGCGTTCCCTATCCGGTGGTCGCGCTCGTCGGCTACACCAACTCGGGCAAGTCGACTCTGTTCAACGCGCTCACCCGTGCCGAGGTGGTGGCGCGCGATCAGCTGTTCGCCACGCTCGACCCCACCATGCGCCAGCTGCGTCTTCCGTCCGGACGGGCGGCGATCCTCTCCGACACGGTCGGGTTCGTCTCCGATCTGCCGCATGAGCTGGTGGCCGCTTTCCGCGCCACGCTCGAGGAGGTTCTGGCCGCCGATCTCCTGATCCACGTGCGCGATGCCGCCCACCCGGAGACCGAGGCGCAGCGCGGGGATGTGGAGAATGTGCTGCGCGAGTTGGGTGTCGGCGAGTCGGTGGATCGGGGGCTGATCGAGGCGATGAACAAGATCGACCTGCTCGGCGAGGCGCGCCGGGCCGAGCTGGCCAACCAGGGCCAGCGCACCGAGCGCATGGTGCCGATCTCGGCCGCGACCGGCGAGGGACTCGACGGATTGCTCTCCCTGATCGATCGCCGTCTCGGCGTGTCGGACAGGGTCGTCGAGATCGCCGTGCCGCACGCCGACGGCGCCGCGCTTGCCTGGCTCTATCGCCATGGCGAGGTGGTCGAGCGGCGCGACGACGAGGCGGCCGCCCATCTGCGGGTCCGGCTCGCGCCCGCCGATGCGGAGCGATTCTCGCACCGCCCTCCGGCCTCGGTCTGAAGCGTGTCCGCCGCCGATCCGGCGCGGGTCGCCGCGATCCTTGCGGAGACCGCGCAAGAGGCCGTGTTGCCGCGCTTCCGGCATCTGACGCCCGGAGACATCCACGAGAAGACCGGCCCCGCCGATCTGGTCACCGTGGCCGACACCGAGGCCGAACGGATGCTCTCCGTGCGCCTGACCGATCTGCTGCCCGGCTCGGCCGCGGTCGGCGAGGAGGCGGTCGCCGCGCATCCCGAGCTGATCGAACGGCTGAGCGGAGCGAACCCGGTCTGGGTCATCGACCCGGTCGACGGCACCGCCTTGTTCGCCAAGGGCGAAGCGGGTTTCACCATGATCGTCGCGCTGGTTCGCGAAGGGCGCACGCGCATGGGCTGGATCCACGAACCGCTGGCGGCGCGGACAGCCATCGCCACCGAAGGCGAGGGCGCGTGGATGGGCGGGCGCCCCTTGCGGGCGAGCGCGGATCGTCCCATTGCCGAACTGGTCGGCGCGCCGCTGTGGCGCAAGGGACGAATCCTGGAGGGCGCGGTACGGCGGCTCGACTATCGCGGCAGCGCCGGCGGAGCTTATCTCGACCTTGCGGAGGCCAAGCTCGATTTCCTGGTTGCGCGCCGGCTCAATCCCTGGGATCACGCGGCCGGCGTGCTGATACACGGCGAGGCGGGCGGATACGGCCGCCTGTTCGACGGCAAGCCCTACCGGCCGCTGCCCACGCTCACGGGTTTGCTGCTTGCGCCGGGGCCGCGTAGCTGGGCCGAACTGCGCGCGCGGTTCGATCCCTAGCGCCGGCGACAGAAGTTACTGCGCGGCTTCCTTCGCCGCCTGCCGGTTGCCGCGCCGGTCGGGCCCGACGAACGAGCGGACCGCCACCGGCCGCTCGCGTTTTTGCCCGATCTCGTGGTCGTGGTCGCGGATGAAGGCCCCGATCCTGGGCGCGATCTCGCGCCGCCACTTGCCGCCGTTGAACACGCCGTAGTGCCCGGCGCCGAGCTGGAGATGGTAGGCCTTGCGCTCGGAAGAAAGATTGGGCGTCAGCTCCAGCGCCGCCTTGGTCTGGCCGACGCCGCAGATATCGTCGAGCTCTCCCTCCACGCACATCAGCGCCGTGCGCGTGATGCGATGCGGCTCCACCGGCTGCCAGCGCGCGGTCATCTGGCTCTTGGGCAGCGCGTGACGTTTGAACACCGTGTCCACGGTCTGGAGATAGAACTCGGCCGGCAGGTCCATCACCGCGAGATACTCGTCGTAGAAGGCCTCCTTCTTGTGCGCCTCTTCCTCGTCGCCGCGCACCAGATGCTCGAACAGCCCGTTGAGCGATTCCATGTGCTTCTCGAGATTCATCGAGACGAAGTTGGTGAGCTGGACGAAGCCCGGATAGACCTTGCGCATGACGCCCGGATAGGGCGGCGGCACCACGTCGATCACATTCTCCTCGAACCACTGGATCGTGTTCTCCTCGGCGAGCCGGTTGACCGCGGTCGGATTCTTGCGCGT
>JASHSH010000386.1 GCA_030040955.1 Rhodospirillales bacterium | reverse complement strand
CGCCCGCCGCGATCCTCCCGCCCTCGCGCACACGCAGATAGACGCCGAGATCGGCGTGGCCGAAATCGCGCTGCAGTTTGCCCACGATGTCGCGGTCGCGCGTCCCGGTCCGGGGGTCGACATTGACGGCGGCGCAGCGCCCGTTGCGGCGGTCGACCGCGAACCGCGCTTGGCCGATCGCAATGCCGCCGCCGATCCAGTCGAACTCGGCCCACGGGGCCGCGCCGTCGATATAGAGATTGGCGCGGAAACGGAGCGGGTCGATCGATTCGCCCCATAGCGCCTCCAGCGCGCGTAGTGTGGCGAGATTGATCGCCGAGACCACCCGGTCGGATTTGTCCGTGAATTCGCCGTCGGGCCCTTCGACCAGACGCGGCGGGCGCGGCAGCCCCTCGCCCGCCAGCGCGTGGATGAATTCCTCGACCGCGCGACGATCGCCCGAATCGTCGAGCCGCGCCTCGAGCAGCAGCTTGCCGGCGCGGTGAATCTCCAGGCGGCGCGTCAACGGGTCGAAGTCCGTCTGCACCGAGGCAAGCGCCTCGTCGAGCATCAGCATCACGAAATTGGTCTTCCGCGCCCAGCGCGGATTCTCGGGATCGACCGATCCGCCGGGCCGCGCCAGCGCGAAGGCGCGGTCGTGCGGCAGGCCCTGTCCCGGCGCGAGTTCGACGGCGTCCAGCGGTTGCGGGCTCAGGCCCTTGATCGGATAGCGGTAGATGTGGCGCAACGCGATCACGGCTGCGATACTAGCACCCAAGGGGGAGCGGCGTCGCCTGGCGCGGCCCCCTGCAATTCGAAACCAACCGAGCGGCCGACCCATGCAGAATTCGCCCGGATCGCTTCCGCCCCCAAGCCCGGCCTAGGCGGATGATTCATCTCGGCTCGCTGCTGCTGGTCGACGGGGACGACGCGCGCGGCGGCGCCCTGCTCGCCCGCCTGCGCGGCTTCGGCTACGAGGCCGACCTGGTCGGCGGGATGGACGAGGCGCTGCGCCGTGCGCGAAGCGACCATCCGGACGCCCTGCTGATCGGTCCCGGGCTTGCCCGTGGCGCGCCGCTCGAGCTGATCGCGGCGCTGCGCGCGAGCCCCGACACCTCGGCCATCCCGCTCGCCGCCATCGTCGAGCGAAGGGCAGCGGATTTCGAAAGCGCGGCGGTAGCGGCCGGCGCCGACGACGTGCTCGCCATGCCGATCGGCGACGCCAAGCTGAAGGCGCGCGTCCGCCCGCTGACCCGGCTCGCCACCATGCACGCGGAGCTGCGTCTGCGCGGCGAGGCGGCGGCGCGCTTCGGCGTCGCGCCATCGACCACGCTGCCCTCCGGCTCGACGGTGGCGGACCATCCGGTCCTGTTCGTCGGCCCGCGGGACGGCGAACTGCGCGAGGCGCTGCCCGGCGCCCGCGTCACGCATGTGGTCGATCCGTATCTGGCCGACGAAGCGCTGAGCCGCGAGTTCTTCGACCTCGCCGTGCTCGCGCCGGCCGACGAGGTGACCCCGTTCCTCGATCTCTGCGTGCAGATCCGCAGCAATCCGAGCCTGTTCAACCTGCCGGTCGTGCTGATCGCGCCGGATTCGTCGCTCGGCGAGGAGCTGGCCTACGCGCGCGGCGTCAACACGCTGTTCGCGCGGCCGCTGGCGCCGGGCGAGCTGGCCACCCGGGCCCGCTCGCTGATCCGCGGCCAACGCCTGCGCTGGGCGATCCGGAGCGCGCTCGCCGAGACCCTGCGCACCACCAGCCGCGACGCCGAGACCGGCGTCTACACGCGCGCCTTCCTCGATTCGTATCTGCCGGACCGCTTCGCCTTCGCCAAGCGGCACGACCGCCATCTCTCGCTCGTCTTCGTCCGGGTGCCCGACATCGAGGGCGTTCGCCGCCGCCACGGCGAGACCCAGGCGCAGCATCTGCGCCTGCAAATCGCGCAATGGATCGGCAATCTGAAGCGGGTCGAGGACCCGTGCGGGCGCTACGCCGCGAACGAGTTCTGCGTGGTGCTGCCCGACACCCCGCTGGTCGAGGCCGAGCTGGTCACCCATCGCATCGCCGGCGTGCTCGCTTTCACCGAATTCGCGGTGCCCGACGTCTACCAGGCGATCAAGGTTTGGGTGCGGGTGGGCCCCGCCGATGTCGAGACGGGAGACGATCTCGCCGGGCTGATCGCCCGCGCCCGCGCCGGCGTCGATTGATGTCGCGCCTCGCGGGTCCGTGTTAGGCTGGCGGCATGAAAATCGAGGTGGTGTTCGATACCGTCTGCCCCTGGTGCTATATCGGCAAGCACCGACTCGAGCGCGCGCTCAAGCTGCGCGCCGAGGTAAGCGCGGAGATCCGCTGGCGGCCGTTCCTGCTCAATCCCGAGATGCCGGCCGAGGGGCTGGACTGGCAGCTCTATCTCGAACGCAAGTTCGGCAGCAGCTACCGCATCCAGCGCATCCACGGCGCGATCGCCGCCGCCGGCGAGGCCGAGCGCATCCGCTTCGATTTCGGCGCGATCTCGCGCATCCCGAACAGCATCAAGTCGCACCGCCTGATCATGTGGGCGGCCGGATCGGGACGGCAGGCCCAGCTGGTCGAGGAGGTCTTCGCCGCCTATTTCACGCGCGGGCTCAATATCGGCGAGGTGCCGGTGCTGCGCCGCCTCGCCGAGCGCTGCGGCCTGGACGCGGACGAGGCGGAGGCCTTCCTGGAAGGCGACGAGGCGCTCACCGAGGTGGAGACCGAGAACGCGCGCGTGCACCGGCTCGGCGTGGGCGGCATCCCCTGCTACATCTTCGACGGGCACTACGCGGTGGCCGGCGCGCAGGAACCCGACATGCTCGCCCGCCTGATCGACATCGCGCGCGGCGAGGCCGAGCTGGAAACCGCCTCGCGGTAGCGGCCTCGATCTAATTTTTCGTCATGCCCGGGCCGGGCGAAGCCCGTGACCCGGGCGTCCATCTTTTTCGCGGTAACGAGACGTAGATGGCCGGGTCGAGCCCGGCCATGACGTACTATGTCCTCTCCCTTCGACAAGCTCAGGGTGAGGACTCTGGAGTGTCATCGTGGTGAGGGCGGCGTCCTATGCCGCTTTTTCGCGCGCGGCTTCGATCAGCTCGTCGAGCAGCTTTGCCACGCCCCTGAGCCGGATCGCCGGATCGTCCCACGGGCGCTGCGCCACGAGCCGATGGTCGGGCCGCAGCTTCACGCTGCCGAGCTGGCGCGAGATGAAGGCCACGAGTCCCGCCGGATTGGCGAAGCTGTTGTGGCGGAAGGCGAGCACCGCGCCCTTCGGCCCGGCCTCCACCTTCTCCACCCCGGCGGCGCGGCAGCGGATCTTGATCGACACGATCTCGAGCAGGTTGGCCAACTCGGGCGGCAGCGGTCCGAACCGGTCGATCAACTCGGCGCGGAAGGCTTCGACCTCGTCTTGCGCGGCGAGCGTCCCGATGCGCCGGTAGAGCGCGAGCCGCACGGGTAGGTCGGCGACATAGGTCTCCGGGATCAGCACCGGCATGCCGAGCGAAATCTGCGGCGACCATTCGCCAGCCTCGGCGCCGGAGGCGTCGCCGCGCGCCGCCAGCACCGCCTCCTCCAGCAGCGTTTGGTAGAGCTCGATGCCGACCTCGCGGATATGCCCGGACTGTTCCTCGCCGAGCAGATTGCCGGCGCCCCGGATGTCGAGATCGTGGCTGGCCAGCGTGAAGCCGGCGCCGAGTCCGTCCAGCGTCTGCATCACCTGAAGCCGCTTGTCGGCGGAGGCGCCGAGCGGCGCGCTGGCGGGTACGGTGAGATAGGCATAGCCGCGCGCCTTGCCCCGCCCCACCCGGCCGCGCAGCTGGTAGAGCTGCGAGAGGCCGAACATGTCGGCGCGGTGAATCACGATCGTGTTCACCCGCGGCATGTCGAGGCCGGATTCGATGATATTGGTCGAGAGCAACAGGTCGTAAGCGCCGTCCGCGAAGGCGGCCATCGCCGCTTCCAGGGCGGCCGCGCTCATCTGGCCGTGCGCGACGATCAGCTTGGCCTCGGGCACCAGGTCGCGCAGCCGCTCGGCGACGCGGTCGATGTCGGAGACCCGGGGGCAGACATAGAAGCTCTGCCCGCCGCGGAACTTCTCGCGCAGGATGGCCTCGCGCACCACCACCCCGTCATAGGGCAGGATGAAGGTGCGCACCGCGAGCCGGTCGATCGGCGGCGTGGCGATCACGCTCATCTCGCGCACGCCGGACAGCGCCATCTGGAGCGTGCGCGGGATCGGCGTGGCGGTGAGCGTGAGCACATGGACATCGGCGGCAAGCTGCTTGAGCCGCTCCTTATGGGCGACGCCGAAATGCTGCTCCTCGTCGACCACCACCAGGCCGAGCCGCTGGAAGCTCAGCTGCTTGCCCAGCAGCGCATGCGTGCCAATGGCGATATCGACCGCGCCGGCTTCGATGTCGCGGCGGATCTGTGCGGCCTGCGCGGCCGGCACCAGGCGCGAGAGCTGGGCGATGCGCACCGGCAGCCCGCCGAATCGCTCGCGGAAGGTCGCGTAATGTTGGCGCGCGAGCAGCGTGGTCGGCACCACCACCGCGACCTGCCTGCCGCCCATCGCGGCGAGGAAGGCGCAGCGCAGCGCGACCTCGGTCTTGCCGAAGCCGACATCGCCGCAGACGAGGCGATCCATCGGCCGGCCCGAGGCGAGGTCGGCCAGGCATTCGACGATGGTGCGCGACTGGTCTTCGGTCTCGGCATAGGGGAAGCGGGCGCAGAACTCGTCGAACAGCCCCTCCGGGGGCGCCAGCACCTCGGCGGCGCGCAGGCGGCGCTGGGCGGCGACCGCGATCAGTTGCTCGGCCATGTCGCGAATGCGCTTCTTCAGCCTCGCCTTGCGTCCCTGCCAGGCCGCGCCGCCGAGCTTGTCCAGCTGCGCACCGGCCACTTCGGAGCCGTAGCGCGACAGCACGTCGATGTTCTCGACCGGGACGAACAGCTTGTCGCCGCCCTCGTAGATCAGGCGCAGGCAATCGTGCGGCGCGCCGTCGACCTCGAGCGCGGCCAACCCGTCATAGCGGCCGATGCCGTGATCGACATGGACGACGAGGTCGCCCTCGTTGATCGCCGAGGCCTCGGCCAGGAACTGCTCGGCGCGGCGCCGGCGGCGCGAGGGACGCACGAGCCGATCGCCCAGTATGTCCTGCTCGGCGATCACGGCGAGGCCGGGCGCCGAAAATCCGTGTTCGAGTCCCAGCGTCGCCAGCGCCGCGACATCGGCGGGAAGGCCCGCCGCCGCCTGCCATCCCTCGACCGCACTGAGCTTCCCCTCGAGCCCGTGCTCGCGCAGCACGTGGGCGAGCCGGTCGGCCGAGCCCGCGCTCCAGGCCGCGATCAGCACGCGGCGGCCCGCCTCGGTCTCCGCCGCGACATGCTTGGCGGCGCCGTCGTACACGTTGACGCCCGGCTGGGCGCGCAAATCCGCGAAGTCGCGGCCCGGCCGCCCGCCGGCATCGAGGCGCGCGTCGGATTCGCCCGCCGGCGCGAACGGCCAGAACGAAGCCGCGGCGCGCGCGGCGACCAGGCGGTTCCATTCTTCCCGCTCGATGTGAAGGAGCTTGGGCGGCACCGGACGGTAGACCATTCCCGCCTCGGATTCCTTGCCCAGCATGTCGAGACGCGCGCGGTGATATTCCTCGATCAGCGCAAGGCGCGCCTCGCGCGCTTCTTCGGCCTGCGGATCGAAGGTCACGGCGGCGTCGGGCAGATAGGCAAAGATGGTGTCGAGCCCTT
>JASHSH010000035.1 GCA_030040955.1 Rhodospirillales bacterium | reverse complement strand
CGCCGCGAGCGCCGCGCACTTGGCCGCCGCCGCCCGAACCGTCGCCGAACTGGCCGCTTCGGTCGCCACCTATGACGGCTGCGCGTTGAAGAAGAGCTGCCAGCGGACCGTGTTCGCCGACGGCAACCCCGACGCACGCATTCTGCTGCTTGGCGAGGCGCCCGGGCGCGAAGAGGACGAGCAGGGCCTGCCCTTCGTCGGCGCCAGCGGAAAGCTGCTCGACCGGATGCTGGCCTCGATCGGGCTAGACCGGAAGAAGGTGCTGATCAGCAACGTGATTTATTGGCGTCCGCCGGGCAACCGAAAGCCCGAACCGGCTGAAATCGCGCTTTGCCTGCCCTTCGTCGCGCGCCTTATCGAGCTGATGGATCCGGCCATTCTGGTCCTGCTCGGCGGGGCGGCCGCGGCGGCCGTGCTGGGCAAGTCGGAGGGGATCACCCGGCTGCGCGGGAGATGGCACGACTATGCTTCGTCGGGGCTGGCCCGGCCGATCCCGGCACTTCCAACCTTTCATCCCTCCTATCTACTGCGCACTCCTCTGCATAAGCGAGAAGCCTGGCGGGACATGATTTCGGTCCGGAATCGCATGATCGAGCTGAAGTTAGGAGATTGATTTTTCACAATTCCGCAAAAAACCTGAGGATAACTCTGTAACAAATCGTGATCCGTGCTTGCCCTTGCCGGATTTAGCCGGTAGCGTCCCTCCCGCAGCAGCGTAATTGAGGATTTCGAAGCAGCCTATCGGCGAATGCGATCACAACGACAGGAGAGGGAATGCTGCGAGGCAGGCTCCTCACAACTTTCGTGACGATGGCATTGGCGGCGTCGGCTCCGGCACTGGGAGCCGATCAAACGTCGACCGGGGCCCAAAGCGACAATCAGTTGGCGTTTCTCGGCATGGGTCTGGCCCATCAGGGCCGCCAGGTTCCCTTGCCCCAGATTCTCTCGCCGGCAGACGAGGACGCGTATCGTCGCGCCTTCGATGCGGAGGCGCGCGGCGAGTGGGCGGCTGCGGACGGCGAGATCGCCGGCCTCGGCGATCGGCTGTTGGTCGGCAACCTGCTGGCGATCCGCTATCTCGCGCTTGGCTACAAGGCGAAATACGCCGAGTTGAAGGATTGGCTGGCGCAATATTCCACCCTGCCCCAGGCGGAGGCGATCTATGCGCTCGCCCGCAAGCGGCTGGGCGCGGGCGCCAAGCCGGGCGGGCTGGTGCAGCCCGCGCGCCTGGCCGAGGCTTCTGCCGCGGCCGCCGCGGTTGACGCCGATTGGACCAACTTCACGATCGATAACGGTCTCAACCTGCCCCCGGCGGCGAAGCGCAGGATCTTGGCGATCAAGGAACGCTTCCGCCAGCGCGTTTGGGGCGGACATTTCGACTCCGCCATCGACATTCTGCGGAGCGTGGACGCGGCCTCGGCGCTCGCGCCGGTCGACGCCGACGAGCTGAAGACGCAGCTCGCTCTCGCCTATTTCGAGCAGGCCGACGACGAGGACGCGGTCCGCTGGGCGGCCGAGGCCGCTGAACGCTCGGGCGACGCGATCCCCGAGGCGCACTGGATCGCCGGATTGGCGCTGTGGCGCTCGGGGCATCGCGAGGAATCGATCCCGCACTTCGAGTCGCTGGCGAACGCGGACGGCGTATCGAACTGGCTATGCGCGGCCGGCGCCTTCTGGGCGGCGCGGGCCAATCTCGCCTCGCGGCACCCGGAGGTGGTGAACCATTGGCTGGAGCAGGCCTCGCTCTATCCGCGCACCTTCTACGGGCTGCTGGCGCGGCGGCAGCTCGGTCTCGACATCGAATATTCCTGGGATGACCGGCCGTTCACCGACTCCGACGCCGACGCGCTGCTGCGCATCCCGGGCGCGACCCGGGCGCTCGCCTTCCTCGAACTGGGCGACAAGGAATCGGCCGAGGACGAGCTGCGCGCGCTGCTGCCGCCGCCGACGCCCTCGCTGGCGCAGTCGCTGCTCGCGCTGGCGCACGCCGCCGACATGCCCGACCTGATCGTCAGCCTGGGCCGGACCGTTTCATCGAAGGACGGCCGCTATCACGACGCCTCGGCCTATCCGGTGCCGAGCTGGCGTCCGCGCAGCGGTTGGACCATCGACCGCGCCCTGGTGCTCGCCTTCGCCCGCCAGGAGTCGGGTTTCGATCCTTTGGCGCGCAGCCGGGCTGGCGCGCTCGGGCTGATGCAGATCATGCCGGCGACCGCGCGGGCGATGGGCTCCTCGGGCCGGCTGACCGATCCCGGCGAAAGCCTGGAGGTCGGCCAGCGCTACATCC
Source organism: Rhodospirillales bacterium (assembly GCA_030040955.1). GTDB lineage: Bacteria > Pseudomonadota > Alphaproteobacteria > Rhodospirillales > Magnetospirillaceae > JASHSH01. The sequence continues at coordinate 10,157 of JASHSH010000035.1, read as the reverse complement.
GCCATCTGCTCGCCGACGACGGCATCCGCGGGAACCTTATTTTGATGACCGCGTCCTACAATTCGGGACCCGGCAACGTCGCGCGCTGGATGCAGACCATCCCGCACAACGACGATGCGCTGCTCTTCATGGAGAGCATCCCGGTGCGCGAGACGCGGGTCTTCGTCGTCGAAGTGCTGACCAACTACTGGGCTTATCACGACCGCCTTGGACAAAGCTCGTCTTCCCTCGACGCCCTCGCCGCCGGCTTGTGGCCGATATATGATGGGAATGCGAGCGGTTCCTCGGTGCGTCATGCCAAGAATTGACGAAGGCAGGCCCTTCCTTCCGGTCAATATCGCGATCCTGACGGTCTCGGACACCCGCACCGAGGCGGACGACGCCTCGGGCCGCACGCTGGCCGAGCGCGTCGCCGAGTCCGGGCACCGCATGGTCGCGCGCGCCATCGTTCCCGACGACCAGGCGCGCATCGTCGCGCAGCTCGAGCGCTGGATCGCGGACGCCAATGTCGATGTCGTGCTGGCCACGGGCGGAACCGGCGTGACCGGGCGCGACGTGACCCCGGAGGCGTTCCACTCCGTCTACGACAAGGAAATCCCCGGCTTCGGCGAACTGTTCCGCCAGCTCTCCTACGCCAAGATCGGCACCTCGACGATGCAAAGCCGCGCCACCGGAGGCGTGGCCGGCGGCACCTATCTGTTCGCGCTTCCCGGCTCGCCCTCGGCCTGCCGCGACGCCTGGGACGACATCCTGCGCTGGCAGCTCGACTCGCGGCTGCGTCCGTGCAACCTGGTCGAACTGATGCCGCGGCTGATGGAGCATCTCAAGGCCGCCGCCGGGGCGTGATCCGCGTCCGGCGCCCGGCGATGGAGAAGGCGATGGATTTGCGGGCGCCGAATCGATGAACGAGATGGCTCCCGAATCCCATGCGGCCCCGCCGCGCAGGCCGCTCGCGCGCCGACTGTTCCGCCGCGCCGCCGACCTGCTTAACCGCCGGCAGGTCCGCAACAGCGAGTCCTCGCAAATCATCATGTGCGCCGTGCTCGGCGCGGTGGTCGGCTTCGTCGTCGTACTGCTGCACGAAGCGGTGTCGCTGCTGCATATCGTGGGTTTCGGCGTGCCGCTGGCGGACTTCCTCGCCGGCGGCGGGGGCGGGCTGACCGCCTGGCGGCTGATCGCGGTGCCGGTGGCCGGCGGCACGCTGGTTGGGCTGTTCGCCTGGGCGGTGCGCCGGGCGCGGCCGGGCGACATCGTCGACCCGGTCGAGGCCAACGCCATCTATGGCGGACGCATGTCGCTGATCGACAGCATGCGGGTGGCCGTGGCCACCGTGGTCTCCAACGGCGCCGGCGCCTCGGTCGGGATGGAGGCGGCCTATGTGCAGATGGGCGCCGGCGTCACCTCGACGATGGGCGCGTGGCTGCGCCTGCGCCGCGCGGACCTGCGCGTGTTCGTGGCCGCGGGCGCGGCGGCGGCGATCGCGGCGGGCTTCAACGCGCCGCTGGCCGGCGCCTTCTACGCCTACGAGCTCGTGCTCGGCAGCTACACCGTCGGCGCGCTCGCCCAGGTGGCGATCGCCGCGATGTCGGGGACGCTGGTGGTGCGCGCGATCCTCGGCGAGGCGCCGATCTACCTGCTGCATGCGACCACCGTGCAGATCGAGCATTGGGACTATCCGCTGTTCGGGCTGCTCGGACTGCTCGCGGGCGGGTTCGCCATCGGCGCGATGCGCGCGGTGACCTGGTGCGAGGGACTGTTCCGCCGCCTGCCCACGCCGGACTGGATGCGCCCGGCGATCGGCGGGGCGGTGATGGGCGTGATGGCCCGCGCGGTGCCGCAGGTGCTCGGCAACGGCCAGGGCGCGATCCAGTTCAATTTCGACACCATCCTGCCGCTGCCGCTGCTGGTCCTGCTGCTGGTCGCCAAGCTGTTCGGCTCGGTGATCTCGATCGGCTCGGGCTTCCGCGGCGGGTTGTTCAGTAACTCGCTGTTCCTCGGCGCGCTGTTCGGCGCGGTGCTGGTCCAGTTCGCGGTGCCGTTCCTGCCCGAGCTGGCGGCGCAGCGCTCGGTGTTCATGCTGGTCGGCATGGGAACGCTGGCCGCCGCCATCGTCGGCGCGCCGGTGACCATGGTGCTCCTCGTGCTCGAGGTTACCGGCGATTTCGAGGTCGCGCTGGGCGTGCTCGCCGGCGTGGTAGTCGCCTCGACCCTGGTGCGCAACACCTTCGGCTACACCTTCAGCACCTGGCGCTTCCACGAGCGGGGCGTCGGCATCCGCGGCGCGCACGATGTGGGCTGGGTGTCGGACCTCACGGTCGGCAAGCTGATGCGGGCCGGCGCGACCACCGTCGGCTTCGACCAGTCGCTCGCCAAGCTGCGCGAGGCGATCCCGCGGGGCTCCGGCCCGCGCGTGTTCGCGGTCGACGGCGACGGGCACTACAAGGGCATGATCGACGTGACCACCATCCACGATCCCGATCTCGACGACGCCGCCAGTGGCCTGGTCGCCGACGATCTGGCCGGCGGACGCGGACTCTATCTCCTGCCGGACCAGGACGTGCGCCGCGCGCTCGCCCGTTTCGTCGAGTCCGAGGAAGAGATGCTGCCCGTGATCGCGGCCGCCGACGACCGCCGCGTGGTCGGCTTCCTGACCGAAGCCTTCGCGCTGCGACGCTATGCCGAGGAGCTGGAGCGGCGCCGCAACGCCGAGCTCGGCGAGCGCGACCTGTTCAGCATCTCGCCCAAGCCGAAATGAGGCGCGGCCGCCCCGATCTCGCGCTCGAACGGGCGGCGGGCTGCATCGTCTGCGGCATCGACGAGGCGGGACGCGGCCCGCTCGCCGGCCCGGTGTTCGCCGCCGCGGTGGTTCTGCCCGATCCGCTTCCCGCCGCGCTCGCCGGCATCGACGATTCCAAGGCGCTGGCGGCGGCGCGGCGCGAGTCGCTGCACGCCGCGATCCTGGCGCTGGCGCGCGTCGGCGTCGGCCGCGCCGAGGTCGAGGAGATCGGCCGGCTCAATATACTGGGAGCGAGCCTGCTGGCGATGACGCGGGCCTACGCCGCGCTCGGCCTCGCCGCCGATCTCGCGCTGATCGACGGCAACCGCGCGCCCCGGCTCGACTGCCCGGTGCGCTGTGTGGTCGGCGGGGATCGCAGGAGTCTCTCCGTCGCCGCCGCGTCGATCGTCGCCAAGGTGCGGCGCGACGCCGAGATGCGCAGCCTGGCCGCGCTGTTCCCCGACTATGGCTGGGAGCGCAACGCCGGCTATCCGACCGCGGAACATCGCGCGGCGCTGCGCCGTCTGGGCGCGACCCCGCATCACCGGCGCGGTTTCGCTCCCGTCGACCTCGCGCTCGCCGCGACGGCGCGATGATCCGCTGCCCCTCGCCCAATAGCGGGCCGCGGCCCGCTGGCTCGCAAATCGACATGCTGGTGCTGCACTACACCGGCATGCGCGACGGGCGCGCAGCGCTCGAGCGGTTGTGCGATCCGGAGGCGCGCGTCTCGGCGCATTACCTGATCGAGGAGGACGGCGCGGTCTACGGGCTGGTCGAGGAATCCCGCCGCGCCTGGCATGCCGGGCTCGGCTTCTGGCGCGGCGATTCCGACATCAATTCACGCTCGATCGGCGTCGAGCTGGTCAATCCGGGCCACGAATTCGGCTATCGCGCGTTTCCGCCGGCCCAGATGGAGGCGCTCGCCCGGCTCGCCGCGGCGATCCTCGCGCGGCATCCGATACCGGCGCGCAACGTGGTCGGCCATGCCGACGTGGCGCCGCTGCGCAAGCAGGATCCGGGCGAGCTGTTCGACTGGGCCTGGCTCGCGGTGCGCGGCATCGGATTGTGGCCCTCGCCGCTCGCCGATCCGCCGCCCGCCGCGCACGCGCCCGAGCTGCTCGCCCGCTACGGTTACGCGGTGGTCCCGGACGGACTCGCCGCCACTCTGATCGCGTTCCAGCGCCATTTCCGCCCGCGCCGCTGCGACGGGTTGGCCGATCCCGGCACCATGGCGATGCTGGGCGCGCTGGCCGCCGCCATCTGAGGCCTCCCTCTCATCGGCTTGGAGGCGGCGCGCGCCGGCGATATATTGCACCGAGCGCCAGATGGCCGGATGGCCGCTCCCCGGCGACGGGGAGAGGAAAGTCCGGGCTCCACGGAAGCACGGTGCCGGATAACCTCCGGCGGGGGCGACCCCAGGGAAAGTGCCACAGAAATTATACCGCCGAGCCGCCGGATTTCGGTCCGGCGGCGGCAAGGGTGAAATGGTGCGGCAAGAGCGCACCGCGCTTCCGGCAACGGAAGCGGCAGGGCAAACCCCACCGGGAGCAAGACCAAATAGGGGCGGCGCGCCCATGGGAGACCATGGGCAAGACGCGTTTCCGCGTCGCCGCCCGGGTCGGTCGCGCGAGGCGTCCGGCGACGGACGTCCCAGATGAATGGCCATCCCCCGCCCTCGGGCGGTGGACAGAACCCGGCTTACAGGCCATCTGGCGCCCTTCTTGATCACTTCCCCGATTCCAATAAAAGCCGTGAGAGAACAAAACAAGAACAATATTCGAGCGATCTGTCGCAAATATTTCTCAACCACTCGTGCCACAACACTTTGTGGTAAGTTTCGGGAGTTGCTCCCTAGTGCTAGGGATGGAGCGAAAGTCGGCCCCTTGGTCCTTGTAATACTGAGAGAAATCGTTGACGCCCATGTATTCCCATGATATCCCATATTGTCCCAGGCCTGCCCAGTCTGTAATCAGGCCGGCCCGGGGCGCCGGTACGAAGACTTCAGGGTGGGGTCTGGCGCGATGTCGGTGTTCACGGGCACCCACATCAACAAGATCGACAAGAAGGGGCGGGTTTCCGTCCCCGCCCCCTTCCGCTCGGCGCTGGCCAAGGAGGGCGCCACCGGCGTCGCGGTTTTCCCGTCCTATAGCTTCCCGGCGATCGAGGGCTGCGGTCCCGGCCTGATCGAGCAGCTCGCCGCGGGCGCGTTTCTCGACTACAACCTGTTCAGCCCCGGCCAGGCCGGTCTCGCCACCCATATCTTCGGGATAATTCAACAACTTGACTGGGATTCCGAGGGCCGGGTGCTGCTTCCGCAGCCGCTCGCGGCCCGGTTCGGCATCGGCGAGCAGGCGGTGTTCGTCGGCAACGGCCGCTTCTTCCAGATCTGGGAACCCGCGGCGCACGCCAAGCACGAGGCCGAGCGGACCCAGCAAATCCACAAGTCGCCGCCGCGGCTGATCCTTCGCCCGCCGGAGCGGCAATGACGACCGAGGCCCACCTACCCGTCATGCCGGCGGAACTGGTGGCGGCGCTCGCGCCCAAGGACGGCGCGATCCTGGTGGACGGGACCTTCGGCGCCGGCGGCCACAGCCGCGCCCTGCTCGCCGCGGCCAAGTGCCGGGTCTACGGGATCGACCGCGATCCGGCGGCCGCGGCGCGCGCGGAGACGCTGGCGGCGGAGAGCGGCGGACGGTTCCGGTTCGTCGCCGGCCGCTTCGGCGAGATGGACGCGCTGCTCGCGCCGATGGGCGCGGGTGCGGGCGAGGTCGACGGCGTGGCGCTCGATCTTGGCGTCTCCTCGCCGCAGCTCGACGAGGCCGCGCGCGGCTTCTCGTTCCGCCGCGACGGTCCGCTCGACATGCGCATGGAGAGGAGCGGCCCGAGCGCGGCCGACGCGGTCAACGGGCTTCCCGAATCGAGCCTCGCCGACATCCTCTGGCGCCTGGGCGGCGAGCGCCACGCCCGCCGCGTGGCCCGCGCCATCGTGGCCGCGCGCAAGCAGGCGCCGATCGCCACCACCTTCGGCCTGGCCGAGATCGTGCGCCGCGTGGTGCCGCGCGCCCGCGACGGGATCGATCCGGCGACCCGCACCTTCCAGGCGGTGCGCATCCACGTGAACGACGAGATCGGCGAGATCGGACGGGGCCTGCGCGCCGCCGAGCGGCTGCTGCGCGCCGGCGGCAGGCTCGCCGTGATTTCATTCCATTCGCTGGAAGACGGAACTGTCAAAGATTTCCTCCGGCGGCGCGGAGCCGCCCAGGCGCGGCCCAGCCGCCACCTCCCTCCCCCGGCGCCGGGCCGCGCCCCCACCTTCCGCCTGATCGGACGCAAGCCTTCCGTGCCTTCGGCGACCGAGATCGCCGCCAATCCTCGGGCAGGCTCGGCCAAGCTTCGCGTCGCCGAGCGCACCGCCGCGCCGGCCTGGACCGGCGAGGGCGCGCAGCCATGAGGCTGGCCAGCGCCGCGCTCTGGGTCGCGCTGCCGATCGTCGCCGGCTCGTGCGTCTATCTGCTGAAAATGCAGGTCGAGGCCCAGGAGCAGCGGCTCGGCGCGCTGCGCAAGGACATCGCTACCACCGAGAGCGAAATCCACGTGCTCAACGCCGAGTGGAGCTATCTCAATGATCCGATCCGCCTGCGCGACGAGGCGGAACGGCATCTGGGCCTGCGCCCGGTGCGTCCCGAGCAAGTCGGCACCATTGCCTCGATTCCCTTGGCCGACGCGCCGATTCCCGCGCCCGTCGCCCAGGACCATTTGGCGCGGGGCGCGATCGCCTCGGCCCTGACCGCGCCGGGCAATCCGAACGGGAGTACGCGTCCATGATCCGCAGCATCGCGGCCCTCGCCGCGGAGCCCTTCGCCGGTCCGCGCGCCGCCGGAGACGGCGCCATCCATATCGACGGAGTGCGCAAGCGTGCCCTCGAGACCGGCCGCACCCGCCTCCTCGTCGCCGGCGCGCTGTTCCTGCTCGCCTTCGCTGTGATCGCCGGACGGATGATCGATGTCGCGCTGCTGCGCGGCGCCGCCATCGGCCACGCGCGGACCCAGTCGGAGGCCGACGCGCCGGTCGGCCGCGCCGACGTGGTCGACCGCAACGGCGTCCTGCTCGCCACCAGCCTGCCCACCGAGTCGCTCTACGCCCGGCCGCGCGAGGTGCTGGACCCGGCCGAGGCGGCGCGGCGCGTGGTCGGCGTGCTGCCCGATCTCGACGCGGCCGATATCGAGGCCAAGCTGCGTTCCGACCGCGCCTTCGTCTATCTGCGGCGCAACCTCACGCCGCGCCAGGAATACGCGGTCAACGCGCTCGGCATCCCCGGACTCTATTTCGAGAAGGGCGAGAAGCGCGTCTATCCGCAAGGCAACCTGGCGGCGCAGCTGGTCGGCCTCGACGATCTCGACAATCGCGGCGTCGCCGGGATCGAAAAATCCTTCGACCACGCGCTGCAAAATCGCCACGAACCGCTGCGACTGTCGCTCGATATCCGGGTGCAGACGGTGCTGCACGACGAGCTGGCGAAGGCGATGGCCGCGTTCACCGCGGTCGGCGCGACGGGGATCGTGATGGACGCGCGCACGGGCGAGGTGCTGGCGATGGTCTCGCTGCCCGATTTCGACCCCAATTCGATGGCGGGCGCTTCGCCCGACTCGATGTTCGACCGCGCTTCCCTCGGTGTCTACGAGATGGGCAGCACCTTCAAGCTGTTCAACACCGCGGCCGCGCTGGATTCCGGGACGGTCAACCTGGCCAGCAGCTTCGACGCCAGCCAGCCGATCCATGTCGCGCGCTACGAGATCACCGACTATCACCCGCAGAACCGCTGGCTCACCGTGCCGGAAATCCTGGTCTACTCGTCGAATATCGGCTCGGCGCGCATGGCGCTCGACATGGGCACCGCGACGCAGAAGTCCTATCTGGAGCGCTTCGGCATGCTGGCCCCGACCGGGATCGAGCTGCCCGAGACCGGTGCGCCCCTCTATCCCACGACTTGGCGCGAGATCAACACGATGACCATCGCCTTCGGCCATGGCATGGCGGTGACGCCGCTGCACGTGGCCGCCGGGGTGAGCGCGATCGTCAACGGCGGCGTCCTCCATCCCGCCACCCTGCTCGCCCGCGCCGACGCCGAGCCGGTGCCCGGCGAGCGCGTGATCAAGCCGGAGACCTCGCGCACCATGCGCGAGCTGATGCGGATGGTGGTGACCGACGGCACCGGCGAGAAGGCCGACGTGCCCGGCTACGAGGTGGGCGGCAAGACCGGCACCGCCGAGAAGACGGGGGTCGGCGGCTATCGCCACAAGTCGCTGCTCTCCTCCTTCGTCGCCGCCTTCCCGATCGAGGATCCGCGCTATGTCGTGCTCGCCATGATCGACGAGCCGCACGGCACCAAGGAAAGCGCGGGCTACGCCACCGCCGGCTGGACGGCTGCGCCCGCGGTGGGGCGGATCGTCGCGCAGATCGGCCCGATGCTCGATGTCGCGCCCGCCGCGGCGCCCGGTCCGGCGGATGCGCGCCTGCGCGTCGCGCAGGCCCCGGAGCGCCAGGGCGTCCCGCATCCCAGCCCGTTGCGGAAGGTGTCGCTTGCCGAGGCTGAGTGAGCTGCTCGCGCCCCGGCTCGACGAGGACCCCGAAATCGGCGGCCTGACCGCCGACTCGCGCCAGGTGCGGCCCGGCGATCTGTTCGCCGCGCTGCCCGGCCGCAAGGCCGACGGCGGCGAATTCATCGGCGAGGCGCTCGCCAAGGGCGCGCGCGCCGTGCTCGCCCCGCTCGGCACCGGGATCGGCGAGCGCGTCGCAACGCTCGTCACCGATGACAATCCGCGCCGCCGCTTCGCGCAGGCGGCCGCGCGCTTCTACAACCGCCAGCCGGAAACCATGGTCGCGGTCACCGGCACCAACGGCAAGACCTCGATCGTCACCTTCACCCGGCAGATCTGGGCCCGGCTCGGATTCGCCGCCGCCAGCCTGGGCACGCTCGGCCTGGCCGCGCCGGGGCGCAGCGTTCCCGGCGCGCTGACCACGCCGGATTCGGTCGCGCTGCATCGCATGCTCTCTGAACTCGCCCAGCAGGGCGTGACCCACGCGGCGATGGAGGCCTCCAGCCACGGACTCGACCAGTACCGCCTCGACGGCGTGGTGCTCGCCGCCGCCGCCTTCACCAACCTCACCCGCGACCATCTCGACTATCACGGCGACATGTGGAGCTACTGGCGGGCCAAGCGCCGGCTGTTCGCGGAGGTGCTGCCGCCGCGCCGCGCCGCGGTGGTCAACGCAGATTCCCCCTATGCCGGGGAGCTGGCGACCCTCTGCCGCATCCACGGGCATCGCCTGATCTCCTATGGCAACCAGGGCGCCGACATCCGCATCGCGGGGCTGCACCCCACCGCCGAAGGCCAGGAAGTCGAACTCGTCGTCCAGGAGCGCGAGCAGCGCGTGCGTCTGCCGCTGGCCGGCGCCTTCCAGGCCGCCAACGCCGCCGGCGCGCTCGGCCTCGCGCTCGCTTGCGGCGCCCAGCCGGGCGCGGCGGTCGGCACGCTGGAGAAGCTCGAGGGCGTGCCCGGTCGGCTCCAGAAGGTGGCCGTCCGCGCCAACGGCGGGCCGGTCTATGTCGACTACGCCCACACGCCCGACGCGCTCGCCACCGTGCTCACCGCGCTGCGCCCGCACGCGCGCAAGCGCCTGATCGTGCTGTTCGGCTGCGGCGGCGACCGCGACGCCGGCAAGCGTCCCGAGATGGGCCGCATCGCGCGCGAAGCGGCCGACCTGGTCTTCGTGACCGACGACAATCCGCGCAGCGAGGACCCTTCCCGCATCCGCGCCGCGATCATGGCGGCGAGCCCGGGCGCGCGCGAAATCGCCGGCCGGCGCGAGGCGATCCGCGCCGCGGTGGCCGAACTCGGGGCGGGCGACGTGCTCCTGCTCGCCGGCAAGGGGCACGAGACCGGGCAGATCGTGAAGGGCGAGGTGCTGCCGTTCGAAGACGCCGCCGAGGCCCGCGCCGCCGTCGCCGAGGTCGACCGGTGAACGACGCCGCTCCGCTGTGGTCCCGCGACGAGGCCGCCGCCGCGACCTCCGGCCGGGCGGCCGGCGGCGACTGGCGCGCGAGCGGAGTCTCGATCGACAGCCGCAGCCTGGTCCCCGGCGATCTCTTCATCGCGCTCGCGGGCCCGACCCATGATGGGCATGAATTCGTCGCCGCGGCGCTCAACGCCAAAGCGGCGCTCGCTGTCGTCGCCGCCGATCGCCGCGCGCAGTTTCCGCAAGATGCCCCGCTCCTCGTCGTGCCCGACGTGCTGGCGGCGCTGCGCGCGCTCGCGGCCGCGGCGCGGGCGCGCACCAAGGCGAAGGTGATCGGCGTCACCGGTTCGGTCGGCAAGACCGG
>JASHSH010000385.1 GCA_030040955.1 Rhodospirillales bacterium | reverse complement strand
ATGCCCGCGCGCGAGGTCCCGCCGCCGACGAAGATCGCGTCCGGCGCGCCCTCCAGCGTGGCGAAGACGTCAGGAGCCTCGCCGGCCAGGATATCGAGCCCGGGCACACCGAGGGCGAGCGCATTGCGCGCGATCACGTCGCGCCGCGCGCCCTCGCGTTCGATCGCCACCGCGACCCCGCCCGCGCGCATCCATTCGATGGCGACGGAACCGCAGCCGGCGCCCACGTCCCAAAGCAACGCGCCGGGCCAAGGGGCGAGGGCGGCCAGGGCGGCGGCGCGCAGCTCCCGCCCGGTGATCTGCCCGTCATGCTCGAACGCCTCCTCGGGCAGGCCCGGAACGCTGGCCCGGGGAGCCGCGCCCGGCGCGGGAGCGACTTCCACCGCGATGGTGGCGAGCGGATGGCATGCGGGATGCGACCAGGATTCTGCCGCGCCCACGCGCCGCGATTCCTCCGCCCCGCCCATGCGTTCGAGCACGGTCATCCGGCTCGGCCCGAAACCTTGGGCGGCGAGCAGGGCGGCCAGGCGCGCGGGCGTGGTCTCGTCGCCGGCCAGGATCAGCAGCCTCGCGCCGGGATGGAAATGCAGCGCGGTGGATTCAAGCTTGCGTCCATGCGCGGAGAGGCATGCCGCGTCCTGGATCGCCCAACCGAGCCTGGCGGCGGCGAGGGCGAAGGCGCTCGGATGCGGCGCCACGATCATCTCGTCGAGCGGAATGCGGCGGAGCAGCGCGTTGCCGACGCCGAACCAGAACGGATCGCCGGTCGCCAGCACGCAGACCCGCTTGCCGCGGAAGCCGGCGATGCGGATCACGTCGGTGGCGATGTTTCCGCTCCAGGCCATCGGCTCGGCATGCACGTCGAAGGCGAAGGCGAGATGACGCGCCCCGCCGACCAATATCTCCGCCCCCTCGACGAGTGCCCGCGCCGCCGGGGCGAGCCCGGGCAGCCCGTCCTCGCCGATTCCCACCAGCGCGAGCCAGGGCGCGGTCACGGCGAATGCGGGCGCGCCGAGGCGAGCCGGGCCAGCGCATTGACGGCCGCCGCCGCCATGCCGCTGCCGCCGCGCCGCCCGCGCAACGCGATATGCGGCAGGCCCGAGGCGATCAGCGCCTCCTTCGCCTCCAGCGCGCCGACGAAGCCGACCGGGAAGCCGAGCACCAGCGCCGGACGCGTGGCACCCTCGCGTACCCGTTCGAGCAGGCGGAACAGCGCGGTCGGGGCATTGCCGATGGCGACCAAGGCGCCCGCGAGCCGCTCGTCCCAAAGATCGACCGCGGCCGCCGTCCGCGTGGTGGCAAGCTCGCGCGCGTGGCCGGCCGTGCGCGGGTCGTGCAGCGTGCAGATCACCGCGTTCGACGCCGGCAGATGCGGCGCGACGATTCCGTGCGCGACCATCGCCACGTCGGCGAAGATCGCCCCGCCGGAAGCCAGCGCCGCCGCGCCGGCCTCCGCCGCGCCCTCCGACCAGGCGAGGTCGCCGGCGATGTCGGTCATGCCCGAAGCGTGGATCAGCCGCAGCGCCACCCGCTCCATCGCGCCCGGAAAGCGCGAAAGATCGGCCTCGGCGCGGATGATGGCGAAGGAGCGCTCGATAATCGCGTCGGGATCGCGCTCATAGGCGAGCGCCGGATGGGCGGAGGTGGCGCGCCGCCGCGCACCGCGCGCCTTCGGCGCCTGCGCGGGCCGCGGGGCGCGCAGCTGCAGTCCGGTCACGCCGAGGATCCAGCCCTCCTCGCGCTCGATCGCGGATTTGGTGCGCGCGTCGCGCAACAGCGCCGGATCGCCGGCGAACAGATCGGCGAGCTTGCCGCGCCCGTCCAGTTCGGCGAAGCGCTCGGCCAGCGTGCGCACCTGCGCCGAATCGCGCACCTCGCCGGCTCGCTGCCCGACCGGGAACAGCGAGGGCCAGATTTCGGCCAGCACTAGGGCGCCCGGCTCGGGGCGTTCGAGCGAGCGCAACCCGGTCTCGAACGGCCAGACCAGGACATGGCCGCGCAGGCCGGGATGCATGCGCAGGCCTTGCAGGCGCGGGATGCCGACCAGGCTCTGGCTGCCCACCGCGCCGGGATAGGAGAGCTTCCACACCGGATGCGTCCCCGGCGCGCGGCGCTCGGCATTGCGCCGCTCGGGCAGCGTGTCGGGCCGTCCGTATTCCGCGCGCCGGCTGGCGGCGATGCCGGCGGGCGCGGCCTTCTCGCGACGACCAGGCCTCGGCCGGCCCCAGAACGGAAACGGGCGCTTGAACAGACGGCGGTTGATCTCGGCCGCCACCTGGAAGCGGTTGTTCGCGTTGTCGGCCCCGTCGGCGATATGGGCGGCGAGATAGGTCCACACGCCCTGCCAATCGGGCCGATCGGGCGAAAGCCTGCGCGCGAACCCGGCCGGATAGCCGAAGGCGAAGTCGAAGCCGACGAGCGTGCGCCGCCCGGCCTCGACCGATTCGCGCAAGGTCGCGGCCAGCGCCCGCACCGCCTCTTCGCGGGTCGGCGGATTGGCGGGATCGCGCGCGGCGAGCCGTCCCTTCTCACGCCGGCACTCGCCGATCCAGATGCTGTCGGCGCCGGTATTGGGCACGGCGGAGGCGGACCAGTCGACCATCACATAGGCGTCGAACAAGGCCATCCGCTCGCTCACATGCCGCCCGTCCGCCCGTCCGCCCGTCCGTGCACGCGATCGTGGCCATGCCCAAGCCCATGATCGTGTCCATGATCGCGTACGTGACCGTGGTCATGGGAATGCGGATGCGCGTGGTCCGCGTCGGTGCCGATCCCGCGCACATGGTGATGATGGCCGGCCTGCACCGCGCCCACCTCGCCTTCGTAGCCGATCATGCGCTCGCGGTATTTGCAGAGCTGGCAGTTCATCGCGGCGGTCCCGTTGGCCGCCTCGTCGATGCGTTCGAGGAAGGTGTCGATCACCAGCGGATGGTCGCGCAA
>JASHSH010000384.1 GCA_030040955.1 Rhodospirillales bacterium | reverse complement strand
GTCGGCGATTTTGCTCGCCGGGCTGAACGCGGACGGCGTTACCACGGTGATCGAGCGCGCGGCCACGCGGGATCACAGCGAGCTGATGCTGCGCGCGTTCGGCGCGGATGTGTCGGTGAGCGAGGAGCCGGGCGGCGGGCGGCGCGTCGCGTTGCATGGCAAGCCGAAGCTCGCCGGCCACGCGATCGCGGTTCCCGCCGATCCATCGTCGGCGGCGTTTCCCATGGTGGCGGCGCTGATCGTGCCGGGCTCGCGGATCGTGCTCGCCGGCGTGGGGATGAACCCGCTGCGCACCGGTCTGCTGACCACGCTGATCGAGATGGGCGCCGACATCCGGATCGAGAATGCGCGCGACGAAGGCGGCGAGCGGGTGGCCGACCTCGTGATCCAACATTCGGAACTGCGCGGGGTGGACGTGCCGGCCGCGCGCGCGCCCTCGATGATCGACGAATATCCGATCCTGTCGGTGGCGGCCTGCTTCGCCAAGGGCCGCACCCGCATGCGCGGGCTCGCCGAGCTGCGGGTGAAGGAAAGCGACCGGCTCGCCGCGACGGCCGCCGGCCTCGCCGCCTGCGGCGCGCGGGTGAGCGTGGAGGGCGACGATCTTATCGTCGAGGGCGACGGACGCCCGCCCGCGGGCGGCGCGACCATTCCGGTCAAGCTCGACCATCGCATCGCGATGTCGTTCCTGGTGCTCGGCATGGGCGCGGCGCGGGCGGTGGGCGTGGACGACGCCGAGACCATCGACACCAGCTTTCCCGGCTTCGCCGCGCTGATGAACGGGCTCGGCGCCCGCATCGCGCCGGCGCGCGGCTGACGCCGCGCCGTCGCCGGGGGCCGCGATGATCATCGCCATCGACGGGCCCGCCGCCGCCGGCAAGGGCACGCTTGCGCGCCGGCTCGCCGAGCATCTCGGCCTGCGCCATCTCGACACCGGCCTGCTCTATCGCGCGACCGGACTCGCGGTGCTGGAAGCGGGCGGCGATCCGGCGGATGCCCAGGCTGCGGCCCGCGCCGCGCAGGCGCTCGACCCGGCGCGGCTGGCCGATCCCGCGCTGCGGAGCGAGCGGGTGGGCGCGGCGGCCTCGGTGGTGGCGGCGATTCCGGCGGTGCGCGCCGCCCTGCTCGACTTCCAGCGCGACTTCGCCCACCGCCCGCCCGGCGCGGTGCTGGACGGGCGCGACATCGGCACCGTGGTCTGCCCCGAGGCCGATGCCAAGCTGTTCGTCACCGCCTCGCTCGAGGCACGCGCCGAGCGGCGCTGGAAGGAGGCGGTGGCGCGCGGCGAGCCGATCTCCTTCGCGCGCATCCTCGCCGACATGAAGGAGCGCGACGCGCGCGACGCGAACCGCAGCCTGGCGCCGCTGATACCCGCGGCGGACGCGACCGTGATCGACACCTCGGCGCTCGACGCGGACTCGGCCTTCGCCGCCGCGCTGGCCGCGATCCGCGACTAGGCGCGGCGATGCGAGCGGCTCGTCTTCTTCTTCTTGTCGCGCTCGGCCTGGCGGCCGCGCCGGCATGCGCGCGCGCGGAGGCCGTGACGCTCGACCGCGCCAAGCTCGCCTCCTTCGTCGACGGCGCGGTGCTCCAGGCACTCGATTTCCGCCATTTCGCCGGACTCTCGATCGCGGTCGTCGACCGCGATGGCGTGGCGCTCGCTCGCGGCTATGGCATTGCAGGGCTGAATCCGCGCCGGCCGGCGCGCGCGGATACGCTGTTCCGCGTCGGCTCGATCTCGAAGACCGTGGTGTGGATCGCGGTGATGCAACTGGTCGAGCAAGGCAAGATCTCGCTCGACGATCCGATCAACGACCATTTGCCGCCCGCGCTGCGCATCCCGGACGAGGGCTTCCGCGAGCCGATCCGCATCCGGCACCTGATGACGCATTCGGCCGGGTTCGAGGATACGTTCGAGGGGCTGTTCAGCGACGATCCGGCGCGGCTGGTGCCGCTCGACGACTATCTGCGCACGCACCGACCGCATCGCGTGCGCGAGGCGGGCACGCTCGCCGTCTATTCGAACTACGGCGCGGCGCTGGCCGGCGCGCTGGTCGCGCATGTCGCGGGCGAGGCGTGGGCGGACTATGCCGAGCGTCATGTGCTGCGCCCGCTCGGCATGGCGACGGCGACCTATCGCGGTCCCTATCCGGCGGAGCTCGCGCGGGCGCGCGGCCTGCCCGATCCGATGCCGGCCGAGCTCGCGGCCAAACTGACGGACGGATTCTCCTGGTCGAACGGCGCCTACCGCGCGCATCCGTTCGAATATGTGAACACCCTGCCCGCGGGCGAACTCTCCGCCAGCGCCGACGACATGGCGGCCTATATGCGCGCGCTGCTCGATCCCGATCTGATGGAAAAGTCCGGCGTGCTACGTAAGGAGACCGCGCTGGAAATGCGCAAGCCCATGTTCGCCAACTATCCCGGCCTGGGCCAGATCTTCCATGGATTCATGGATTACAGCATCGGACGCGGCCGGCCCGCCTTCGGCCACGGCGGGGCGCTGACCTATCAGTACGCGACGATGCAGATCTATCCCGAGGACGGGATCGGCATCTTCCTGGCGGTCAACACGCCGAACGGAAGGCCGGTGCTGAACAATCTGCCGGGCTCGCTGCTCGGCGAGTTCGTCGGCCGGGCGCCGCCCATTCCTCCCCGGGCGGCGGATGCGGTGGCCGAGGCGCAGCGGGTGGCGGGCCCGTATCGCAGTCTGCGCACCGCCTATCACCGCTCGGAGCGCGCGCTGCTCGATTACCACGCGACCTTCAAGGTGACCGCGCTGCGCAACGGCGACATCACGATCGGCCCATCGCCCTACCATTTCATTCCCGTCGGCGAGGGCGTGTTCGTGCATGCCGAGTCCCACGCTCCGGTCGTGTTCCGCGAGGTGAACGGGACCATGCGCGTCTACGACACGGAGGGCACGGAGCCGGCCGAGCGGATCGGCATTTTCGAGCAGACGGGATTTCTGGTCCTGCTCGCGGCGCTGGCGGGTCTGGCGGTTCTGGTCACGCTGGGGGCGGATGCGTGGCGCGCGCTGCGCGGCCGGCATGGCGGGAATCGGGCCGCGCTGGCGTTGGACGGGGCCTGCCTGGTCTGGATCGCGGCCGGCCTGCTGTTCTATTTCGCGGTGACCCCCTGGCTCGACAGCGAGGAGGTGGTGGTCTTCACCTATCCGGGCCGGCTGTTCCCCGCCGCCTGCTGGACCATCCTCGCCGCCTGCCTCATGACCTTGCTCGCCGCCGCCGCGTCGCTCGGGCCGTGGCGGCCGCGCGGATGGCGCTGGCCGCGCTGGTTCCGGCACGCGGCGGCCCTGCTCGTGCTCGCGGCGTTTGGCCTGACCCTCTACGACCGCGGCCTGGTGGGATATAGCGGATTCTGAGGAGGCGGGGCGGGCCTTAGCCCCCGCGACAGACGTCTGTGCTCGGATATTTCGGGCGCGAACCGCCGAGCAGCGTGACCACGGTCTTACCGGGACCGAGACGCCGCGCGACCTCGATCGCGGCGGCCACATTCGCGCCCGACGATGTGCCGGCGAATAGCACCTCCTCGCGCGGGATGCGCCGCGCCGTCGCCTTGGCCGCCTCGGTGACGACCGGTGCGACGCGGTCGAACAGGCTCGGCTCCCAGAGCGGCGGGATGTAGCCGATGCCGACCCCCCGATCTTGTGCGGACCGGCCTGCCGGCCGGACAGCACCGGCGATTCGGCGGGTTCGACCGCGCCGCCTTGATCATGTCGAGGATCGGCTTCTTGGTCGTGCCGCCGCCCTCGCTCGGAACCAGCGTGACCTCCGCGCCGAGCGCCGCCATACGGTCGCGCTTCTCCCGGCTGAACGCGTCCGAGGGGACGATCGGGATGCGGTCGCCCTTGGCGGCGCAGACGAAGGCGAGCGAGGTGCCCGTGCTGCCGCCGGTATATTCGACGACCGTGCCGCCACGCCCGAGTTCGCCTCGCTGGTGAGGTATCGCGCGGCGACGATTGGACAAATTTGCTGCCGCCGGAATTGGCTTGCTCAAAAATATCGACCAAGCTGGCACGGTCCCGCCCAGAACGATCCGAATTATTGCAATTCTTGCGGCGTCTCCCAAATAGTGTCCCGCAGGGGCAACGGAGGTCGCACGCCGCTTGCGTGCGCCGGGACGGTCGAGGTCCAGCCGACCATGCGCAAAGACCGCGGCAATCATCATCTGGATCGAGTCCAAGCCGTACTCGAAGGCGGCGGCACGCGCGCGGAGGATGCGATATCCGCGTCGTGGAAGCGTTCGGCGATCGAGTTCGGCGTCGATCCGGCATCGAACGAAGTGCCTCGGATACTGACCGTCGGGGAGTTGAAGGACCACCAGGAGAAGGCCCAGGGACTGGCCTTCACCGCCCGCGAGGAGCTCGATCAGCTGTTTCGTATATCGCGGCCGGCCGGCTACGTCGCGCTGATGAGCAACGCGCATGGCGTGGTGATCGACCACCGGGTCGAGGAGGAACCGTCGCCGCGCCGCGCCGGGTGGGGCAACATGGTCGGCGGTTTCTGGTCCGAGGCGGCGGAAGGAACGAACGGAACCGGGACCTGCATCGCGGAGCGCCGTTCGATCACGATCCATCGCTCCGAGCATTTTCGCTTCCGACACATCGGCAGCAGCTGCTCGGCCGCGCCGATCTTCGACGTCGACGGTGAGTTGATCGGCGCTCTCGACATTTCGTCCACCGATCCGACGCTATCGGACAAGGCGCACAAGCTGGCGGGCGCGCTGGTGAGCGAAGCGGCGCGATCGATCGAGGAGCGGCATTTCCGCGAGCGGTTTCGCCGGCACTGGATCGTCGCGATCGCATGCGCCCGGGCTCCCGGCCGCGTGGCGCTGATGGCCGTCGACAAGGATCGGTGGATTGTCGGCATGGATCACAACGCACGCGACGGATGGGCGCGAGCCAACCCACCACCGGGCATCGTCGCGGGATTTTGGACTCTGTTCGAGCGGGATGACCGGATTTTCCGCCCCAGGAACGGCGCCGACGATTTCGGCGTGAGATTGACGGCCGTGGGCGGCACGGAGACCGTGCCGGCGCTCATCACACCGCCAGAACCTTCGGCGGCGATTTGGCGCAACGCGGGGAGCATGTGGTTCCACTGCCGGCCGCGACGGGGGCCGCTGATCGACGTGCCGCACGCCCCGGCGGGTCACCGGTCAAGCGGCGGCCTGCCGCCACGCGTGCTGCGCAGGGTCAAGGAATATATCGACTCGCATCTCGGCGAGGATCTCGAGTTGCACCGGCTGGCGCAGAACGCCGGCATGTCGCTGCATCATTTCGCGCGCGGCTTCAGGGTGTCGGCGGGCGTGCCGCCCCACCAATTCGTGCTGCAACGACGCATTCGCGCGGCGTGCGACCTGCTGACCGACACGGATTACCCGATCGCCGATATCGCGATCGCGACCGGGTTCGCCGACCAGAGTCACCTGACGCGGCATTTTCGACGGTCGCTTGCCGTCTCCCCGGGAGCCTTTCGACGGTCCCGCCGCTGACGGGCGGCAAACGCCCCCCGTACCGGAAATCGGATCGGCGGTCGCCCGGCGCGGCCGGGCGCGATCCCGGCCTCAGCCGCCGGAGCGGCGAAGCTGGTGCGGCGAGACGCCGTAGGCCTCGCGGAAGCGGCGCGCCAGATGGCTCTGGTCGGCGAATCCCACCGCATGGGCGATCGCCGAAATCGGCAGGTCGGACTCGGTCAACAGCCCGCGCGCCTTCGCCACGCGACGCGAGACCACGAACGCGTGCGGAGTGAGGCCGACCGTCTCCTTGAACGCGCGGCTGAAGTGATAGACGGACAGTCCCGCGCTGTCGGCCAACGCCTCCAGGGTGATCGCCTCGCCGATATGCGCATCGACATAGTCGCCGACCAAGGCGACCGCGGCGGGCGTCAAGCCGCCGCGCGCGTGCGCCGTCTGCCCGGCAAGTTGCGCCTTCGGGCCGCTGTCGAGACGCGGGCGCCAGTACAGGCTCTCATATTCGGGGTTGGACCAGGGCGCCGAGGCGGGCAGCGGCGGCGTGACCACCGCCGGCCAGGTGTAGCCGCTGCGCAGGCCCTCGAGCTGGGCCAGCGTGTCGCCCCAATTCTTGTGACGGAAAATCTGCTCGTTGCGGGCGAAGATCGACCACAGCGACAGGCTCTGATCGTCGCCCAGTCCGAATTCGCGCAAGGCCTCGGCCGCGCGGCGGCAATAGCCCATCACGCGCCGGTCCTTGTCCACCGCCAGCAGCGAGCCGGTGCCCTGGCGGTTCTGAATCGCCACGATCCAGCAGTCGCGGTGGCGCTCGCGGAACAGGCGCTCCTCGATGGCACCGGCGACGGAGGCCACCAGGGACCCGGTGAGCGCATGCGCGTGCTCGGACAGTTCGGGATCGAAGCTGGACACGTCAAGCACGCCGGCGATGCTGCCATGCGTGTCGTAGAGCGGAACGCCCGAGCAGCTCAGGCTCGCGTGCCGCGCACGGAAGTGCTGGGACCGATGGACATTCACCGGCTTGCCCTCGGCGATGGTGGTGCCGATTCCGTTGGTTCCCTCGACACCCTCGGTCCAGACGCCGCCGAGCCAAATGCCCCAGTGGATGCACTCGGCGGCCTCTTGCTCGTCGCCGCGATGGTCGATCACGATTCCGTCCGCATTGGTCAGCAGCACGACATAGCGCGCGTGACGGACGATCCCGTACAGCCGATCGAGCTCCGGCTTGGCCACCTCGCGCATCCTGGCGGCGCGATCCTGGAACTCGGCCAATTCCCGCGCCGTCAGCACGGTGGGCGAGCGCTTGGACACCGGGTCGAGACCATATTCGGCGGCGCAGCGTTCCCACGACTTCGCCAGCAGCTCGTCCTCATCCATGCGCGACTCGCCGCTCAACGCGGATTCGATCCGATCCACATGCGAGACAGTCGCGGAAGCCATCGGCGGGTCGTGTCCGGAATTGGCCCGAATGCGCGAATTCTAGCGTAATTCAGGGGTCGGGCACAAACCGGCGCGCGCCCATGCGCGGCACCCGGTTCGATTTGCGCAAGGAAGTTCCGCCGCCGACAAGATTGTACAAGGCTTCCGACGGCCCCCTCCCATATAGCCCTGCGTTGGCAAGAAATCGCGATCGCTCGGCGCAGCGCGCGAAGTGAGGCGAGCCGTGAATGTGATGAGCGACCCGACGGGAAAGGCGAGGCTGCCCCTCTCCAAGCGGCAGCGGGAAGTGCTGCAATGGGCGGCGAGGGGCAAGACCGACTGGGAGATCGCGACCATCCTCTGCCTGTCGGAGAGGTCGGTCAAATTTCACCTCGAGTCGGCCCGCAACAAGCTGAACGCCACCAATCGCACCCATGCGGTCGCCAAGGCGCTGCTGCTCGGTCTGATCAATCCGCCCTGAGCGGTCGTTGCGCCGCGAGCAGGATGGATCGCTAGACCGGCGCGCGCGACAGGAAGTCCCTTATCTCCGCCAGGTTCTTGTCCAGCAGCGCGAGGAACGAGTCCAGGCTCGCCCGGCTCGCCGGCGCGCCGCCTCGATACGCTTCCTCCAGCGACTTCGCGGCGGCGAACAGCCCGCCCGCCGCGATCTGGCCCGCCGTCCCCTTGATCGCATGCGCGATGCCGCGCGCCTCGGCCAAATCGCCGCCGGCCGCCGCCTGCGCGAGCCTGGCGCCGTCGCCGGCATGCTGCTCGAGCGCGAGCGACAGCAGCCGGCGGAACATCGCCTCGCGGCCCTTGACCTGGGCCATCAGCGCCTTGGCGTCGATGCCGGGAAGCAGCCGCGCCGCGAGCGTCAGCATCGATTCGGGAGCCGCCCCGGCGGGCGCCGCAGGGGCCGGCGCGGACTCGTGCTGCGTCGGGGCGTGGGAAACATCCGCGCCGCCCGCGGGCGCGTCGCGGCGGTCGGGGGCCGATCTGTCCAGCCAGGTGAGCAACATCGCGAACAGCTCCTCCGGGGTAACGGGTTTGGCGAGGTGATCGTTCATTCCCGCCGCGAGCGCGGCCGCGCGGTCCTCGCCGAAGGCATTGGCGGTCATGGCGACGATCGGGCGCGTCTGCCATCCGGGCAGCTCGCGGATCGCGCGGGTCGCCGCCAGACCGTCCATCTCGGGCATCTGCATGTCCATCAGCACGATGTCGTAGGGCCGTTCGCGGGCCATCTCGACCGCGCGCGTCCCGTTCTCCGCGCATTCGACGGCAAGGCCGGTATCGCGCAGGAGCTCGAGCGTCACCTCGCGGTTGACCGCATTGTCCTCGGCCAGCAGCAGACGGCGGCCGCGATGGTCTTCGCGCAACGACCGTTCGGCCGCCGATATCTCGATCGCCGCGGTGCGCGGGCGCGCGCTTCCCGCCATCAGCTCGGCCAGGCCATCGTGCAAAGCGGAGGCGGTCACCGGCTTGATCAGCACCACCGCCACGCCGGCCTCGGCCGCGCGATCGCGCAGCTGCGGCTCGTCGTAGGCCGTGATCATCAGGCTGGCCGGCGGCTTGGCGAGGCCGAGCGACATCAGGCGGCGCGCCGTCTCGATCCCGTCGATGTCGGGCATCTTCCAGTCCAGCACGGCGATTTCGTAGGGATCGCCGGCGCGATCCGCCTCCGCGGCGGCGGCCAGGGCCTCGGCGCCGCCCGGCACCCCGGTCACGCGCAGGCCGAGATTGGCCAGCATGGCGGCCTCCACCTCGCGCGCCTCGGCGAGGTCGTCGGCGATCAGCACCTTCGCCCCGCGCAGCTGGGGGACCTGGCGTCGCGGCGGGGCGTCCTCGCTCTTGCGCAGCCGCGCGGTGAACCAGAAGCAGCTGCCTTCGCCGAGCCGGCTGTCGGCGCCGACCTCGCCGCCCATCATTTCGGCCAGCCGGCGGTTGATCACCAGCCCGAGCCCGGTGCCGCCGTATTTGCGCGTGGTCGAGCTGTCGGCCTGTTCGAACGCGGCGAACAGCCGCGCCAGCTGCTCCGGCGTGAGCCCGATGCCGGTGTCGCGCACCTCGACGCGCAGCGCGATGTCGCGCTCGGTCTCTTCCTCGACCCGCGCGCGCAGCAGGATCGACCCGCGCTCGGTGAACTTCACCGCGTTGGACACGTAGTTGAGGATCAGCTGGGCGAGGCGGGTGGGATCGCCGCGCAGCGGCCGCGCCAGGCGCGGATCGACGTCGAAGATGATCTCGAGTCCCTTGGACTGCGCGCGTTCGCTGACCAGGTTGTGGACGCGGTCGAGCAGCACCCGATCGAGCTGGAAATCGACCTCCTCCAGCGTGAGCTTGGCCGATTCGATCTTGGACAGGTCGAGCACGTCGTTGATCACCGAGAGCAGGTGCTGCGCCGCCTCCGCGATCTTGCGCAGCCGATTCTGATCGTCGGGATCGCGCACCGTCCGCCGCAGCAGATAGGTGAGGCCGACGATGGCGTTCATCGGCGTGCGGATTTCGTGGCTCATATTGGCGAGGAAACGCGACTTCGCCACCGTCGCGGCCTCGGCGGCTTCGTTCGCCGCCTGCAGCGCGCGCATGCGCAGCTCGCGCTCCTCGGCCTGGCGCGCGTAGGACTGCGCGAGGCGGCGATACAGCGCGGCGGTCTCCAGCAGCAACGCAAGCAGGACGATGTTGGCGCCGATCAGACCGGCGACGCGGCCGGCATAGAAGCCGATGTCGAATCGGCCGGCGTTGAACACGGAGGACAGCGCGCCGTCGGCGATCCAGGCGGACATCACGACGATCAGCCAGGTGTCGAGGACCGAGAAGGGACGGCGCAGGCAGAGCAGCGCGAGGGCTATGAAGCTGAGCGCCCAGACCGACTCGAACCCGGCGAGCATCGGCACCGACTTGGCGTTGCCCACCATCACCGGCGGCAGGAGGTCGCGTCCGAGCGTGGTGAACAGGGCCAGCAGCGCCACCAGAAGGGCGGTGCCGGACAGCCAGGCGATCATGGTCGCGCGCGGATGCGCGAGCGGCGGCGCCTTGGCGTCGGTCCGGCCGCCGAGCAGCGTGTAGAGAATGACGGCGAGCGGAAATCCGCCGTGCCAGAACATATAGAGGAAGGCCGTGGTCTGCGGACCCGCGCCGAGCAGCCCGGTCGGCGCGAACACGCCGGGAAAGCTGAGCAGGTGCGGAATCTGCATCAGGCCGGTGAACAGATAGCCGGCGGCGAGCGCCATGATCGGGCGGCTGCGCAGGAACTCGGCTTGCGAGAACAGGAAAATGGCGGTGAGGAAATCGCTGAGCGCGAGGGCGGACTCGTAGACCGGGATGAACGCCCATATCTCGGGCCAGGGCCGGTAGGCGAACGGCACCAGCAGAACGGTGACCGCCGCCGCGCTGGCCACCAGCCCGAAGGCAAGCCGCCGTTGCCCGGGACCCGCGACCAGCATGGACAGGAACAGGCGCTGCACGCCCTCGGACCGCGGCTCGTCCGCGGCCCGGACCGGCTCCCGTGTTTCGCTGGCGGAGAAACTCGCGCCTTCCATGCCCAACCCGCGCGCGCGGTCCGTCGGGCATGCAGCCACCGGCGCCGGCGACGGCCGGACCGGGTTCCGCCGCCAACGCCGTCACGATCCGTCTAGATCGCCGGACTATGCGCCCGACCCACGGAGCCTACACCCTGGGCTTTCGGACAGGAACGCGCCGCGCGCCAGGTCTCCGCTCGCGCCAGGGTTGCCGGAATGAACTTGTCGCGGCGCGGCGGCGCCTCGCCGGAGAAATTCCGCTGTGCGGCAGATCGCTTTCCCGTTCGACGCAAGTTCCGCAGGTGTGGGACAGCTACAATACTCGCATATGCGAAGATTGGCCGTGGGCAGCGTCCCGCGTCGCGGTGCCAGTGATTCACCAGTAAAAACGTTTTCGTGGCATGAAATAGAGAGTCGTGGCAGTCGCGGATTTTGCTCGTGCGAACGTCGATTGTAAATTTTATTTGTTGCGCAAATAATTTCATTGATCTGATAATTTGATTGATCTGCGTCTTGCTCAACTCTGCCATGCAAACGTTGCTAGTTCGCGCGTCCCACATCTAGTCGGATACTTTGCGTTACCGGATTGGCGAAAGACGCCGGCCCGGACACGCAGGTATCGGAGGCAGCCGGTAAGGCCCGTGTAATTCGCTTCCAGACGCAATGCCGGGGGGTACATTCGGAATTGGGTTTGGCAGAGCAATGACAGCGGCACGCAATCTACGTTCCCTCCGTCGCTCGCATGAATCGTCAGCGGACTCCGCCTTCGCGCCATCGAGCGCGGACGAAGTGTTGGCCGCGTTCGTCGAAGGATTGCAGCCGACCGATTCGCTGGATGAACTCAAGCGGCGGTTGATCGACGCGCTGACACGGTTCGGCGCGCGCTATATCGACTACCGCGCATACGAGATCGGGGAGAATGGAGAGCCCCACGGTTCGTTCAGCTTCAGCACGATGCCGCCGGCGTGGGTCGAGCGTTATCTGAGCCAGAAATTCTATCTGGTGGACCCGGTGTTCCGCGAGATGCGTGCCCGGCGCGCGCCGGTGGTGTGGTCGGACGTCTCGTCGCGGCAGGATCTGAGCGAGCCTCAGCGCAACCTGTTCGAGGAAGCCCGCTCGTTCGGCATCGGCGACGGGCTTTGCATCCCGATCTTCGAGTCCGACTCCTTCGGCCTGGTCGCCATGGCGATGCCCGATTTCGATCCCGCGACGACGGATGCGGTTCGCCGCGGCATCCCGCTCCTACAGGCGATCAGCCACGTCTTCCACACCTATGTCGCCGACGCGCGCCATCCGGAATGGGCGGCCCGGGTGATGCGGCCGCTTTCGCCGCGCGAGCGCGAGGTGATGCAGTGGGTGGCCGCCGGCAAGACCGATTGGGAAGTGTCGACCATCCTCCATATTTCGGAGCGCAGCGTTAAGTTCCACGTCGCCGGCGCGCGACGGAAGCTTTTCGCCGCCAATCGCACGCACGCCGTGGCGAAGGCCGTCGCGCTGCATCTCATCGATCTCGGCTGATCCGTCCGCCGCGCGGGCATTGCCCGCCGCGAACCTGTCCGAAAGTCCAGGCTGTGGCCGCGGCGGCGGGAGGGCATAGTTGACGTGACATTGGAGTTACCGTCGGGGCCGCAGCTATGCCCTTGTATACAATCGATTATTGATGCGTCCGCGTGGACCTCAACCGATTGCGGCAGGTTCGCCGGCGCGGGCATTCGAAGGATCGGCTCGGACGGCGATGGAGGATCGAAGCGGCGCCGGGTGAGCCCGGGAAGCGGAGGGCGCGGTGCCGGAGGGAGAAGCGGCCATGGGAGGCAGCGCCGGGGCTGCGAGTTCGGGACGGGTGGAGCCGCGCGCGACGGGCCGAGGCAAGTCGTCCGAACGCATTCTGATCGCGGAAGACAGCCGGGCCCAGGCCGAGCAGCTCGCGTTCCTGCTCGAGGAACAGGGCTATTCGGTGCGCCGCGGCGAGAACGGCAAGCAGGCGCTCGCGCTGGCCCATGCCGAGGCGCCGGACCTGATCATCAGCGACATCATGATGCCCGAGATGGACGGGCTCGAACTGTGCCGCACGGTCAAGGCGGACGAGTCGCTGCGCGAGGTGCCGGTGATCCTGGTCACCAGCATGAGCAGCCCGCAGGACGTGATTCACGGGCTCGAATGCGGCGCCGACAGCTTCATCACCAAGCCCTACGAAGAGCGCTTCCTGCTGGCGCGGATCAACTACCTGCTCACCAACCGGGCGCTGCGCTCCACCAGCCGCGTGCGCACGGGCATCGAGATCGAGCTCGACGGCAAGCGCCATTTCGTCACCGCCGAGCGGCAGCAGATCCTCGACCTGCTGATCTCGACCTACGCCACCGCGATTCGCTACAGCGACGAGGCGGTGGCGCGCGAGGCATTGCTGCGCGAGTCCTACAAGTCGATCAAGATCCTGCAACGCAGCGCCGAGGCTCTGAACGTGGCGCGGACCGAGGAGCAGGTGGTGGCCGCGGCGCTGGCCCGCACCAACGACTTCTCCTTCGTCGGCGGCAGCTGGATTTGGCTGTTCGACGCCGACGGGCGGCTTCAGCTGACCGATTCGGCCGGCGCGGCGCTGCCCCCGTCCGACGCGCTCGCCGCCCAGTTCGCCTGCGCCTGCCGATCCGCTTCGGCCGCCGAGGGAGCGCGCAATATCGAGGGTTGTCCGATCCTGCCGGGGACCGGCGGGAGCGAATCTTCCGCCGGCCGGCATGGCAGCGTCCCACTGATCCTCGACGGCCGGGCGGTCGGCGTTCTCAACGTGGTCTGCGCCGAGGAGCGGCCGTTCTCCGAGGAAGAGCTCCAACTGCTCGACGCGATCGGCAACCAGGTCGCCGCGGCGCTGGACCGCGCGCGGCTCTATGCCTCGTTGGAGCAGCGGGTGATCGAGCGCACCGCGCAGCTTCAAGCCGAACTGGCGGCGCGGCAGTCGGCCGAGGCCGCGTTGCGCAAGAGCGAGGCTCTGACGAGGGCGCTCATCGACACGGTTCCAGACTATCTGTGGGTCAAGGACACGGAAAGTCGCTTTATTGTCGCCAACAAGGCGGTTGCCGCGGGCCGGGGCCTTAAGCCCCACGATTTGCTCGGCCTGACGGACTTCGATCTCTTTCCGAGCGCCCAGGCCCAGGCGTTTCGCGATGACGAAGTGAGGATCATGCGCACCGGGCATCCGATGCTCGACCAGGAGGAAGTGTTCGACACTCCGGACGGCGAGAGGTGTCAAACCTCGACGAAGATTCCGCTCGTGGGCGAGGCCGGCGAGATCATCGGGGTGGTCGGGGCCGCGCGCGACATCACCGAGCGCAAGAAGCTCGAGCAGGAACTCCGGCTCGGCCGCGAGCACCTCGCCCTGGCGCAACGGGTCGGGAGCGC
>JASHSH010000383.1 GCA_030040955.1 Rhodospirillales bacterium | reverse complement strand
TTGACCCCGAGCACCGAGACGGTGTCGAGGTCGAGCGTGCCGGCGCGGATGCGCATGCCGAGCCGCGTGCGGTTGAGGATGAGGAACAGCCCGGCCACCGCGGCGGCGACCAGCACCACCATGAACACGCGGTACCCGGTAAGGAAGAAGAATTCGCTGCTCAACGGCCGGGTCAGCCATTCGGGAATCCGGTAGGGCAGGCTTTGCGCGCCCCAGATGAAGCGCGTGCCGTCCTCCAATATGTAGGCGAGGCCGAAGGTGAGGAGCAGGCTGTACAGCGGGTCGCGCCCATAGAGCCTGCGGATCAGAATGCGCTCGACCACCAAGCCGATGGCGGCGGTCAGAAAGGGGGCGATCAGCAGCCCGCCCCAGAATCCGACATAAGGCATGATCGTGTAGGCGAGATAGGCGCCGAGCGCGAGGAATCCGCCATGCGCGAAGTTGATCACGCCGCTCAGATTGAGAATCAGCGACAGGCCCAGCGCCATCAGCGCATAGAACGCGCCGATGATCAGACCGTTGAATGCGTTGAACAGGAGGACTTGCGTCATGGCGGGCGGCGGGCGTCCCGGACGCGGGGATTTCCCGCGTCCGGGATGGCGGACCGTCAGCTCGGCCAGGTCATCTTGCAGCCGCTTTCCTCGAGGGTGCCGGCCACGTCGATGCCCTTGACCACCTGCTGCACCTTGAACAAGTCGTCGGGAGCGCTGCCCTGGGCCTGCGCGGTGCCGACGAACAGATCGCCGATGAGCTGGTTCTGGCCGGCGCGGTAGAAGGCGCCGTCGGGCATCAGAGCGATCTCCGGCGGCAAGTGGAAGTCTTGCAGCGCCTTGGCCACCTTCACGCCCTCGGTCGATTTGGCCGCCTCGGCGCCCAGTGCGCAGGTCCAGGTCGCCACATAGCCGAACCAGTGGCGCGCCGTCGGCACCCGGTCGGTCTTCTTCATGATCGCGGCGTTGAATTCGGCGACATGCGGCGTGTTCGGCTGGTTCCAGTACCATTCCACCAACCAAGTGCCGATGCGCGCCTCGGGCGGCAGGCCCTCGAGCGCCTCCATCTCCTGCTGCGCGCCGGCGAGATGTACGCGCTTGTCGAGACCGAACTGCACCGCCTGCTTGAGCGCGTTGATCATGTCGTCGGCCTGAACCAGGAACAGAATCACGTCGGGCTTCGCCGCCTCCGCCTTGATCAGGTAGGACGAGAATTCAGTGGTGCCGAGCGGCGTCAGGTCCGCCCCCACCTTGGTCGCGCCCAGTGCCGCGCCCGCCTTCTCCAGGCCGGATTGCAGCGTGTGCCCGAAGGCATAATCGGGCGTGATGTAGTACCAGTTCTTGCCGACGCTCTTGACCAGGGCGGCGGCCACCGCGTTCGCTTCCATCTGGGTGGTGTTGCACACGCGGAACACGTTCCAGTGGCACGAGGTGCCGGTCACCGCGTCGGTGTGCCCGCCGGGGACGACGTGGAACAGGCCCTTTTCGCTGGTCACGCCCGCCATGGCGAGGGACAGCGCGGAGTTCACGTTGCCGAGCATGAAATCGACATTGTCTCGGTCGATCAGCTTGCGTGCCTTCTCCACGGCGGTGCCGGCATCGCCGCTGGTCGAATCCTCGACCAGCAATTCGACCTGGCGGCCGAGGATGCCGCCCTTGGCGTTGATCTGCTCGACGGCGAGCTGGCAGCCGATGAGCTCGTTCTTGCCCGGCGCCGCGTAGGGGCCGGTGAGCGGATTGTCGAGCCCGATCTTCAGCGGCTCCTCGCCGCGCGCGCGAATGATGAACGGACCCGTCGCCCGCATCGCGCCCAGCGCGAGGCCCGCCGTCAGCCCGGCCTTGAGCACCCTCCGGCGCCCGATCCGGCGCCGCGTAAACTGGCTATTCATGTCGCTTTCTCCCTAACCCGTTCTTGCCTTGACCGGGCGAGCCCCGCTCTCTACCCGCCGGAAGCCTAGTCCCGCCGCGCCGGTCGGTCACCACAAATCGAATATAAGTAGCGGCATCTGCCCAATTTTCCGGCAATACAGTGGGACGAGAGTCCGCGCCGAGGAAGGCGATTCGGCCCGCCCGTTTGCATTGACAGGCGCGGGCCGGGTTTCGCATCCTGAGCCCGACCAATGCCGCATGGCCGCGCGGGGCGCGCGGCCGGCCGCGGGATCGAAAGGGGAGGTCAGAATGGGCATCGCGAGACTTGGAATGGTCGCGTCGGCGGCGGCCGTGCTGGCGGCAGGCATCGCCTGGGCGGACGCGCCCAAGACGATCATCTACGTGTCGCCCAACCCGCTCGGGGTCAACGAGTTCCTCAAGATGGGAAAGACCGGCACCAACGCCATCGCCAAGAAGTTCGGTGCCAAGTCGCGCACCTACGAAGCAACCGATCCGACCACGCGCAAGCAGGATGTCGAGGCGGCGGTGCGCGACGGCGCCGACATCGTCGTCATGCTCGGCTTCGAGTTCGGCGACATCGTCGGCGAGGCGGCGGCGAAGAATCCGAAGGTCCAGTTCCTGATCGTCGATCAGTGCATCGACAAGCCGCCGCCGAACGTGCATTGCGCCGTGTTCCGCGAATACGAGGCCAGCTTCCTGGCCGGCGCCGAGGCGGCGCTCACCTCGAAGACCGGCATGGTCGGTGCGATCGGCGCGCTCGATATCCCGTTCCTGCACCGCTACACCGACGCGTTCGAGGACGGGGCGAAGGCCGCGCGGCCCGATATCAAGATCGCGCAGAAGCTCTGGGTCGGCGGCGACAACCCGTTCTCCGATCCGGTGCGCGCCGGGCAGCAGGCCGAGGCCATGGTGGCCGCCGGCGCCGACCGCATCTACGCCGCCACGGCGGGCGGCAATGGCGGCATCTTCAAGGTCGCCAAGGACAAGGGCGCGCTCGCCATCGGCGTCGACGTCAACCAGTGCCCGCAGGCGCCGGGCGCCGTGCTCGACAACATGGAGAAGAAGGTCGATAACGTCCTCGGCCTGGCCGTCGACGGCATCGCCGCCGGCAACCAGCCGCCGCTCGTCGCCTATGGTCTCAAGGAAGGCGGTCTGACCCTCGAAGGGCTGGGGGCCGATCCGGCCGCCTCCAAATGCGAGATCGCCAAGTTCCCCGAAGCCATCGCCAAGGCCAAGGAGATCGCCGCCGACATCGAATCGGGCAAGATCAAGCTGTCCGATCCCCTGC
>JASHSH010000382.1 GCA_030040955.1 Rhodospirillales bacterium | reverse complement strand
TGCCCTCGCGCAGGCAGGTCACCTCGTCGCTGATGGCGAAAACCTCGGCGAGATGGTGCGTGATGAGCACGATCCCGGTTCCCGTGGCGGCGATGATGCGCACCACCTCGAATAGCTTGGTGATCTCCTCCCGCCCGAGCGGAGCGGTCGGCTCGTCGAGCACCAGGACCTGGCTTCCCAGCCTGAGCGCGCGAGCGATTTCGATCAGCTCCTGCTCGATGGTGCTCATCTCGGAGACGCGCAGCGACAGAAGGGCGGGATGGATGCCAAGCTGCCGGATCAAGCTCCCGACCTCGGCGCGCTCCTTCGCGGTATCGACGCAGCGCAGCCCGTTGAACCGCTCCGAATTCAGAAACAGATTGTCGACGCCGGACATGGTGGTGATCAGGCTGCGCTCCTGCATCACCATGCCGAGGCCGAGCGTCCGCGCCTCGGCCGGGCGCGAATAGGTCAGCCGCCGCCCGCCGATGCGCACGGCGCCCTCGGACGGCTCCAGCGCGCCGAGCGCGATCTTCATGAGCGTCGACTTGCCGGCACCATTGTGTCCGACGATGGCGTGAACACTCCCGCGACGCACCGCGAGGTTCACGTCCTTCAGGACCCAGTTTTGGCCGAACCGCTTGCCGATGCCCGACATGTCGAGCACGCGGTCCGATTCGTTCGTCTGGCTCATGCGGGTCGCTCCCTATCGACCCTTCCTGGCTGGGCTAGTCGGAGGCCGCCCCGTGCCGACGCGCCGATATGCCCGCTCTGGCGAATGACGGAGGTCACGTCGGTGAACATCGTAGACACTCTTCCGCAACGCGGCTAGTGAGGCGGCGATTCGCGTCTGCGCCGTAAATGCGCGGGGCGCTCGCACCCACCTCGTCGGTGTCGGTGCGGCGCCCCGCCAAGTTCATCGGCCCAAACCACCCGAATGGGCCGTCAACGCTCCGATGGCCGGCCTTACTGGCAGTCGGCCGCCGGGCACTTGACCTCGGGTCCGTGCATATAGTCCCACGCCGCCGCGGTGTCAGAGTTCGCGAACACCGGGAAGGTCGGGACGTACACGTACGGGTAACTGTCCTTGCCGATCCGCGCCAGGGCGGCGGTCATCGCCATCATGCGCCCGCCATCATAGACGTCCTGGGCCATGTCGAGGGCGATGACGCCGTTGTGCTTGAGCTGGAAGGCGCCGTCGCCGCCGAGGTCCATGGTGACGATCTTGACCTTGTCCTCGAGGTGCATGGCCTTGATCGCCGCCGCCTCGCCGAGTCCCGGCGGATCCTCCCAGGGAGCGAACAGAAGGTTCACGTTCGGATGCGCGGTCAGGAACGCCGAGGTGAAGGCCTGCGGCGAGTTGAACTGGGTGAAGCCCGATTCCGGCGTCGACGGCTTCGGTTCGCCGTTGGTGACGATGTGGATGTTCGGATACTTCTTCAGCCCGTCGAGGAAGCCGTTCTCGCGCGCGTAGATCGGCGGGACGTCGTTGATCCAGTGAATGTAGCCGAGCTCCGCTCCGTTCGGATACTGCTTGTGCACCGCGTCGGCGAGCTGGAGGCCGAGGCCGTAGAAGTCGTAGGTGATGAGCGACTTGATCGGCTGGTCCTGACCGATGCCCAGCTTGGGCGATGCGACGGCCCACAGGGTCACGGTGATGCCCTGGTCGAGCGCCGGCTTGAGGATCGCGCCAATCTGCGCGGCGTTGACCGTGCCGCCGGTCACCAGGATATCGGGTTTGAGCGGCAGGATGGCCGCCAGCACGCCGGGCAGCCCGTTCGCGTTGATGCCGTAGTTGGCGACGCGCAGCAGCTTGACGCCCAACCCGTCGAAGACGGTCTTCACGCCGCTGTCGATGGCCACGTTGTAAGGCACGCCGGCCCAATCGAGGAACACGGCGGTCAGATGCTTCTCGCAAATCGCCTTGGCATCCTCGGGCGTCGCGCGCACCTTGTCGAAGAACGTGGCCGGCATCTCGCTCGGTGCGCCCAGCATCGGCGCCGGCGTGTGGAAGCCCTGAGCGAGCAGCGCGTCGATCATCGCCTGCCCGCCGATCGCATCGGGGATGGGCCGCGGATCGAGCGCGGCGGAATTGTACGTGCCGCAGGGCGTGAGGTTCGGCGTCACTTCCATGATCGAGGTTTGCGCGCGGCTGCTGCCCGACCAAGCCACCGTTCCGGCGGCCAGCATCGCGACCGCCGCAGCCGTTCTGAAGGCGGCACGAAGCCGCCGGCTCCTTACGCTTTGCATCGTTTCCTCCTGGCCACAGAGTGCGTCGCAAGCCGCCCGACGTGACGGCCCCGACTGCAATCCGGGCGCGCGCTTATTCGCTTGTCGCCGCGGATTCTGCGCTGAGCGTATACGGCGGAACCTGTGCGCGACCAATAATTTGATCCACTGGCCGGCATCAGAATACGTAATGATCGCTCGGCACGGAGACGTGCAAGAATTATGGGCGAGAACGCACCGCGCTATAGATGATCCCGTCTTGCCGAGATCATCGCCCGTGCTCAATCAATGCTCGGGATGGGAGGAGACAGTGAACAAGGTCGTGCCGCAGAAATCGATCAAGCGCGAGGACATCTACGAGGCCGCGCGCGCGAATTCCAACTGGGGGCGGTGGGGCAAGGACGACCAGATCGGAACGCTGAACAATGTCTCGCCCGCCGACATCGTCGCCGCCGCCGGGCTCATCAAGAAGGGCAAGGTGTTCTCGCTCGCGCTCTCGCTCAAGGAGCCGATCCAGTCCGGCCTGTTCGGCGGGCGCTGGAATCCCATCCACACGATGCTGGCCACCGGCACCGATGCCGCCGCGGGTAACCAGGACAAGCCCTTCCCCTATCTGCGCTACGCCGACGACGCGATCAACATGCCCTGCCAGGCGTCGACCCAGTGGGACGCGCTGTGCCACATCTTCCTCGACGACAAAATGTACAACGGCCACGACGCCAAGCTCGTCGGCGCCAATGGCGCGAAGGTGCTCGGCATCGAGCATGTCCGCGACAAGATGGTGGGTCGCGGCGTCCTCCTCGACATCGCGCGCTTCAAGGGCCTCGACTCGCTGCCCGACGGACATGCCGTCACCGGCACCGAGCTCGATGCCTGCGCCGCGGCGCAGAAGGTGGCGATCCGCAAGGGCGATTTCGTCATCGTCCGCACCGGCCACCAGGAACGTTGCCTCGCGCGGAAGGACTGGACGGGCTACGCTGGCGGCGACGCGCCCGGCCTCGCCTTCCGCACCTGCTACTGGCTCAGGGAGAAGGATGTCGCCGCGATCTGCACCGACACCTGGGGCTGCGAGGTGCGTCCCAACGAGACCGACGCCGCCAACCAGCCCTGGCACTGGGTGGTGATCCCGGCCATGGGCCTCACCATGGGCGAGATCTTCTATCTGAAGGAGCTCGCCGAGGACTGCGCGGCGGACAAGGTCTACGAATTCTTCTTCAGCGGGCCGCCGTTGCACCTGCCGGGCGGCGCGGGCTCGCCCACCAATCCCCAGGCGATCAAGTAGGGAATCCGACCATGGCCAGGTATCTGAAGCGGGGCCGCGACGCCGCCCTGCGCGCCGAGGACACATCGAAGATCAGGAGCCTCGTCGAGGGCATCCTCAAGGACATCGAGGCGCGCGGCGACGACGCGGTGCGCGAACTGTCGATCAAGTTCGACCAGTGGGACCGCGCCGATTTCCGCCTCACCGACGCCGAAATCCGCGACTGCCTGGGTCAGCTCTCCCGGCGCAATCTCGACGACATCCGCTATGCGCAGCAACAGGTGCGCAGCTTCGCCGAACACCAACGCGCCGCGCTGCGCGACGTCGAGGTGGAGACCCAGCCCGGCGTCGTCCTCGGCCACCGGAACATCCCGGTCAATTCCGTCGGCTGCTACGTGCCGGGCGGGAAGTATCCCCTGCTCGCCTCGGCGCACATGTCGGTGATCACGGCCAAGGTCGCGGGCGTGCCGCGCATCGCGACCTGCGCGCCGCCCTATCATGGCAAGCCGGCGCCCGCCATTGTCGCGGCGCAGCATCTCGCCGGCGCCGATGAAATCTATTGCCTGGGCGGCGTGCAGGCGGTCGCGGCCATGGCGATCGGCACCCAGCGCATCGAGCCGGTCGACATGCTGGTCGGGCCGGGCAACGCCTATGTCGCCGAGGCCAAGCGCCAGCTTTTCGGGCGAGTCGGCATCGACCTCTTCGCCGGACCGACCGAGACCCTGGTCATCGCCGACGATTCGGTCGATGCGGAATTGTGCGCGACCGATCTGCTCGGCCAGGCCGAGCACGGGCCGACCTCGCCGGCGATCCTGCTCACCAACTCCGACAAGCTCGCGCGCGCGACCACCGCCGAGGTCGAGCGCATCCTCAAGATCCTGCCGACGGCCGAGATCGCCGCGAAATCCTGGGCCGATTACGGCGAGGTCATCGTCTGCGACGACGAGGACGAGATGGTGCGCGAGGCCGACCGCATCTCCTCGGAACATGTGCAGGTGATGACGCGCGATCCCGACTATTTCCTCGAACGCATGACCAATTACGGCGCGCTGTTCCTGGGCCCGCGCACCAACGTCGCGTATGGCGACAAGGTGATCGGCACCAACCACACGCTGCCGACGATGAAGGCGGCGCGCTACACGGGCGGCCTTTGGGTGGGCAAGTTCCTCAAGACCTGCACCTACCAGCGGGTGCTGACCGACGAGGCCTCGACCCGCATTGGCGAATACTGCTCGCGCCTATGCATGCTCGAAGGCTTCGCCGGCCACGCCGAGCAGGCCAACATCCGGGTGCGCCGCTACGGCCACAAAAACATCGCCTACGCGACCGCCGCCGACTAGGCCCGCGCTTCCGTGACCGAGCCGCCCCGGACGCCCTCGTTCCGCCTCGATGGACGGCGCGCCCTGGTCACCGGCGCCGGCCGCGGCCTCGGGTACGCGGTCGCGGCCGCCTTCGCCGAAGCCGGGGCGCATGTGGTGCTGTGCGCGCGCAGCACGGGCGAGATCGAATCCGCCGCCGAATCCTTCCGCGCCAACGGCTGGAAGGCCAAGGCGCTCCCGCTCGACGTGACCGATCTCGCCGGGTTCGCCGCCGCCGTCGCGGCGGCCGAGCCCTTCGACATTTTCCTCAATAACGCGGGCATGAACCGGCCCAAGCCCTTCGTCGAAGTGCCCGTCGAGGATTTCGACAGCGTGATGGGACTCAATGTGCGCGCGGCCTTCTTCGCGGCGCAGGCGGTGGCGCGCCGGCTGATCGCGGCCAAGAGGCCCGGCTCGATCATCAACATGTCCTCGCAAATGGGCCATGTCGGCGCGGCGAACCGTTCGCTCTACTGCGCCTCGAAATGGGCGATGGAGGGATTCTCGCGCGCCATGGCGATCGAGCTCGGACCGCACGCGATCCGGGTCAACACGCTCTGCCCGACCTTCATCGAGACGCCGATGACGCGCCCCTTCTTCGAGAATAAGCCGTTCCGCGACAGCGTCGTCGCCAAGATCAAGCTCGGCCGCCTCGGCACCGTGGGCGACGTGATGGGCGCGGCCGTATTCCTCGCTTCCGACGCCGCAGCCCTCATGACCGGCTCGGCGCTGATGGTCGATGGCGGTTGGACGGCCGACTGAGCGTCGTATCCAAGGGCTGCCGGCTGGCCACCATGGTCAAAAAATCACCTTCGTTCTGGACCCATTGCCAACGACCTCCCGCGCGCCCCGTGACTAGAGTCGCGCCAACGGAGCGGGGCACTGGCGCGCCGGAGCAAGCCTCGATTTGGGTCGGGAGGAATTTGAATGAGCAAGATCGATAAGAAGCCCGGCGGCACGATCCGCGACAACATGAAAATCGAGGCCGATGTCCCCATCCCGATGGAGGACGGGCTCGTGCTCAAGGCCGACGTGTTCCGCCCGGTCGCCGAAGGACGCTATCCGGTCATCCTCAGCCACGGTCCCTATGCCAAGGGCCTGTCCTTCCAGGAGGCGTATGCGCCGCAATGGAACAAGATGGTCGACGAGCATCCCGATGTGGCCGCCGGCTCGACCAACAAGTACCAGAACTGGGAGGCGGTCGATCCCGAGAAATGGGTGCCGGACGGTTATGTCTGCGTCCGCGTCGATTCGCGGGGCGCGGGCCAGTCGCCCGGCCTGCTCGACGTGTGGGCTCCGCGCGAGACCAAGGATTTCTACGAATGCATCGAATGGGCGGCCGCGCAGCCCTGGAGCAACGGCAAGATCGGACTCGCCGGCATCTCGTACTACGCGATGAACCAGTATCAGGTAGCGGCCCTGCGTCCGCCGCACCTGGTCGCGATCTGCCCGTGGGAGGGCGTTTCCGACTTCTACCGCGAGATGTTCTATCACGGCGGCATCCTGTCGCAGTTCCCCGGCCGCTGGTTCCCGCGCCAGATCAGCACCGTGCAATACGGGCTCGGGGACCGCGCCGCGAAGAGCTTCCTCACCGGCGAATCGGTCGCGGGCTCCGAGCGCCTGCCGGACGCCGAGCTGGTCAAGAACCGGGTCGATTTCGCCGCCGAGATCAAGAAGCGCCCCTGGATGGACGGCTGGCATCGCGACCGCAACGCCGACCTCTCGAAGATCGCGGTGCCGATGCTCTCGGCCGGCAACTGGGGCGGCCACGGGCTGCACCTGCGCGGCAATGTCGAGGCCTACGGCCAGACCGGCTCGAAGCAGAAATGGCTCGAGATCCACGGGCTCGAGCACTGGACTCATTTCTACACCGACTACGGCACCCAGTTGCAGAAGCGGTTCTTCGACCACTTCCTCAAGGGCGTCGACAATGGCTGGGACAAGACCCCGCCCGTCCGCCTTCAGGTTCGCCATGTCGACGCCACCTTCGTCGAGCGGCTGGAGAACGAGTGGCCGCTCGCCCGCACGCAATGGACCAAATTCCATCTCGACCTCGGCAAGCGCGCCCTCTCGTCCGCGCCGGTGAAGGTCGCGGGCAAGGTCGAATATGACGCGCTCGGCGACGGGATCACGCTGCTCATGCCGCCGCTCAAGCGGGAGACCGAGTTCACCGGGCCGGCGGTGGCGCGCCTTTTCGTCTCGTCGTCGACCCAGGACGCCGATCTCTTCGTGATCGTGCGCCTGCTCGATCCCAAGGGCGGGGAGATTACTTTCCAGGGCGCGCTCGATCCCAACACGCCGATCGCGCAGGGCTGGCTGCGCGCTTCGCACCGCAAGCTCGACGCGAAGCGCTCGCTGCCCTACCGGCCCTATCACAGCCACGACGAGCGCCAGCCGCTCGCGCCCGGCCAGGTCTACGAGCTGAACATCGAGATTTGGCCGACCTGCATCGTCGCCCCGGCCGGCTATCAGATCGCGCTCACCATCCGCGGCAAGGACTACGAATACGCGGGCGAGCTGAGCGACTTCGCCAAGACCTTCCACTACGCGCATCGCGGCGTGGGTCCGTTCCAGCACAACGACCCCGACGATCGGCCCGCCGCCATCTTTGGCGGCCGCGTGACCCTGTATGGGGGCGGCGAGCACGACTCGTATCTCATCC
The DNA here is from genome assembly GCA_030040955.1 of Rhodospirillales bacterium. Classification (GTDB taxonomy): domain Bacteria; phylum Pseudomonadota; class Alphaproteobacteria; order Rhodospirillales; family Magnetospirillaceae; genus JASHSH01. Next base: position 18,620 of record JASHSH010000382.1, on the reverse strand, counting down.
TGCCCATCGTGCCGCCGAAGGCGGGCGAGGGCGGCCGCTCGCCCTGAGCGGAAGCCGAAAGCGGGCGCCGCGCGCTCCGGCCGATCGCCCAGCGCCGGCGCCTCGTTTTTGGCCGATCTGCCCTAGTGCCCGCGCGGGCCATCGCTTAGCGTTTCAAACCCCGGCGCGATAACGCCGGGCGCATCCAGGGGAGGAGGAAATGTCGATCAGACACAGAATGATGTCGCTTGCCGCGATGGTCGGACTGACCGTCGCGTTCGCCGCGGGCGGCGCCCGCATCGCTTCCGGCGCGGACGACGCCGCCGTCGCGGCGGCCGTGGCCGCGGCCCAGGCCGAGGCGCAGCAGGGCATGGCGTCGCCGAGCGAGTGGATGGGTCCCACCTCGGGCCCGAAACCGCAAGCCGGCAAGAAGGTCGCGATCATCAGCTGCGCGCAGCTGACCGAGGGTTGCAACCGTCCGTCCCGCGCGGCGCTCGACGCCGCTCAGAAGATCGGCTGGACCGGCACGATCTTCGACGGCCAGGGCGACATCGGCAAGCAGCTCGCCGCCATCAACGCCGCCGTCGATAGCAAGTACGACGCGATCGTGCTGATGATCGTCGATCCGGTGCAGAACAACGAGGGCATCCAGCGCGCGATCGCCGCCAAGATTCCGGTGGTCACGCTCGCCGAGCCTCCCTACACCAACGAGCGCAAGGCGCTCCTCGACAAGGTCCCCGACGTCTCGCACGACTGGTTCAAGACCGGCGCGCTGATCGGCGACTACATGATCTGGAGGTCCAAGGCCCAGATCGACGCGCTGATCCTCAACGATCCCGAGGTTACCGTGGTCAATTTCGGCCAGTTCGCCGGAACGCAGTCGAAGATCACCGATCCCAAGGCCTGCCCCGGCTGCAAGGAGACGGTGGAGAACTTCACCATCGCCACGCTGAATACGCAGCCGGCGGCGCTGACCGCGGCCGCCGTGCAGCGCGACCCGGGCATCAACTGGGTCTGGTGCTACGATTTCTGCATGGCGAACGTGTCGACCGACCTGATCGCCCGCGGGCTTCAGGGCAAGATCCTGGGCGCGGGCTTCGACTGCAACGCCCAGAATCTCGGCCTCATCAAGGAGGGCAAGGTGCAGACGGTGTGCATCGCCGATCCGCGCGACTGGGAGGCGTGGGCGGCAATCGACACGGCGAACAGGCTGATCCAGGGCCAGCCGGCCGCGTCACAAAGCATACCGGTGCGGCTGTTCGACGCGTCCAATCAGGGAGAATTGACAGCCGCCGATCTGAAGGACGGTTGGCAAGGCGGCATCGACTACCAGGGCCACTTCCTGAAGATCTGGGGCGTCAACTAGGAGCGCGGGAAGGGGTGCGACGCCGAGGGATCGCTGCTGTGTCTCCTCAGTCCCTCCCGTTCCCTCCGACCTCGCGTCCGATCCCGGCCGATCCGGCATGGACGGGGCCCGGCCCCGCCCATGCCGGACGTCCCACATGAACGCATCGCCGCCGATCGCCCTCGAAATCGCGGGAGCGACCAAGCGTTTCGGCAACACGCTGGCGCTCGACGGGGTGAATTTGACCGTCGCGCAGGGCACGGTCTGCGCGCTCGTCGGCGCGAACGGCTCGGGCAAGTCCACCCTGATCCGGGCGCTGGCCGGCTATCACCTGCTCGACGACGGGGTCGTGCATCTGCACGGCCAGCCGCTCAATCTCAACCGCATGGCCGAGCAGGGCAAGGCGGCGGGGCTGCGCTTCGTCCATCAGGACCTCGCGCTGATCCCGACGCTCTCGATCACCGACAATCTCGCGCTCGAGCGCGGCTATCTCGTCGATGCTTTCGGCAGCATCGCCTGGAGGCGCGAGGAGGAGCGCGTGCGCCAGGAGCTGGCCACGGTCGGCGTCACCATGGCGCCGAGGGAGCGGGTGCTCGATCTCGGCCCGGTCGACCGCGCCCTGGTCGCCATCGCACGCGCGATGGACCATCTCAACAGCGCGAGGAACCTGCTCGTCCTCGACGAGCCGACCGCGCGCCTGCCCCAATCCGAGGCGAACAAGCTGATCGACCGGCTCCAAGCCTTCAAGCGGCGCGGCCTGCCCATCGTCTACGTTACCCACCGCCTCGACGAGGTGTTCCGGCTGGCCGACACGGTGACGGTGCTGCGCGACGGCCGGGAGGTGTATGCCGGCCCGCTCAGCCAGCTCGATCGCGACGATCTGCGCTGGCTCATCACCGGAGCGGCGAAGAAGGGCCAGTCCTGGACCGGGCACGATCTCGGCGCCGAACCGGCCGCGGGCACAGATACCGTGCTCGAACTCAAGAACGTCTGCTCGCGACGGCTGAGCGAAGTAAGCTTCAAGCTGCGCCGGGGCGAAATTCTCGGCGTCACCGGCCTGATCGGCTCGGGCCGGTCGGAGCTGGGCCGCATTGTCTACGGGCTGCAGCCGCATGCGGACGGCGAGGTTCTCGTCGGGGGCCGGCCGGCCGCGACCGATCCCGCGGAGTCCAAGGCGCGGCGCATCGGCTACATTCCGCAGGACCGTCGGTCCGGCCTGTTCCCGGGCCTCAGCGTGCTCGAGAACGTGACCGTCACGGCGGCCGACCGGCTGAAGGAGTGGTACGGGCTGTCGTCCCAGCGCCTGCTCAACGCCACCGCCAGCGTGATCCGCTCGCTCCAGATCAAGCCCGACGATCCGCGCGCCGCGGTCGGCGTTCTTTCCGGCGGCAACCAGCAGAAGGTCGCGCTCGGCAAATGGCTCCAGCTCCCGCTCGACCTCCTCATCCTCGACGAGCCCACCCAGGCGATCGACATCGGCGCGAAGCAGGACCTGATGCTCACCATCCAGAAGCGCGCCCGCGCGGAGGGGCTGGCGGTTCTCTGGCTGGAGTCGGATATTGAGGAGCTGGTCCGCTACGCCGACCGCATCATCGTCATGAGCGCCGGGCGGATCAGCGCCGAGTTCGCGCAGCCGCCCTTCGATCTCGCTCAGGTCCTGGCAGAGGCTTATCGCATGGTCGACCCAATCGCGGACGAAAAGGAGGACATCGCCCCGGTTCGCAAGCCGAGCGCCGAGGCGGCGCCGCAGAAGAGCACGGCGCCGAGCGTGCTCTCCCGGGGTTGGTCGCTGCTGCACAATTATGGGCTTCTGCTGGCGTTGCTGCTGCTCGCCGGTGCCTTCTCGGCCCTGCGCCCCGACACGTTTCCTACGCTGGCGAATCTGGGTTCGATCCTTACCGGCAGCGCGGCGCTGGCGATGATCGCGATCGGGGTGACTCTGCCGCTCATCGTGCAGCAGTTCGATCTTTCGCCCGGATTCATGGCGACCCTGGCGAGCCTTCTGGTCGTGGGGTTTCAATCCTTCGACCGGACGCCGGTCTGGCTGTCGATCTGCATCTCGCTCGCGGTCTGCGCCGCCGTGGGCTTCGTCAACGGCATCCTCGTCGCCTATGCGCGGCTGAGCTGCCTGGTGGTGACGCTCGCGTCGGGCTCGCTGCTCTTCGGCGCGGCCGAGATCTACTCCAACGGCGCGACCATCTATCAAAACATCCCCAAGGCGTTCCTGGCGATCGGCCAGTCCCGCCTCGCCGGCATCCCGCTGCCATTTGTGTATGTGGTGATTGTCGCCCTCCTCATGTGGTACGTGCTCGAATATCGCCCGCTCGGCCGTTATCTCTACGCGATCGGCGGCGGCGAGGAGGGCGCGCGCCTGGTCGGCATCAAGGTCGACCGGCTCGTGGTGCTCGTCTTCACCGCCTCGGCGGTGATGGCGGGACTCGGCGGCGTGGTCCAATCCGCCCGCGTCGGCTCGGCGAACGCGAGCATCCTGCAGACGCTGCTGCTGCCCGCGTTCACGGCCGCATTCCTGGGCGCGACGTCGATCCGCCCCGGCCAATACAATATCTGGGGCACGGTGATCGCCGTGTACCTGGTCGGCATGGGGACCACCGGCATCTTCATGCTCGGCGCGTCCTCCTATGTCGAACCGATCTTCGACGGCGCCATCCTGCTCGTCGCCATCGCGCTGGCCAAGCTCAGCGCGCGGCGCCTGTCGCAGACGCGCTGAGCCAATCGCTCGCGGAACGGTTCGGGAGGAACGATCATGAACCCGGCCGAACGGGTGGGTTTGGGCAAGACCAGCGTGCGCGTGACAAGGATGGGGCTCGGCACCGGCCTGCTGGGCCGCATCCATACCGACGCGGGCTGGAACGAGATCATCCAGGCGGCCTGGAAGTCGGGCATCCGCTCGTTCGACACATCGCCCTATTATGGATTCGGGAATTCCGAGCGGCGGCTGGGGCGCGCGCTTTCCAACTACGGCCGCGGCGAATACGTGCTCTCGACCAAGGTCGGCCGCCTGCTGCGCCCCGACGCGCCGATCGATCCGTTCGCCGAGTCGGTCTACTACCCGGCCGGCATGCCCGACGGCGTGATGCGCTCGGTCTACGATTACAGCGGCCCGGCGGCGCGCCAGTCGCTGGTGGAAAGCCGCGAGCGGCTCGGTATCGAGCGCATCGACGTCGCGCACATCCACGACGTGGTCGAGCTGGCCTCCGGCGTCAGCCACGTCAAGGAGGCGAAAAACGAGAGCTACCCGGTGCTGGCCGAGCTGCGCGCGAAGAAGGTCATCACCGCGATCGGAGTGGGTGCGCAGGTCAACGCGGTGCTGACCGAGCTGGGCGAATCCTGCGACTTCGACTGCTTCCTGATCGCCGGCCGCTACACGCTGCTCGACCAGAGCGCGCTCGACGAGGTGCTCCCGCTCTGCGTCGCCAAGACCATCTCGGTCATCATCGGAAGCCCCTACAACACCGGCATCCTGCACGATCCCAAGCCCGGCGCGACCTTCGATTTCGGGCCCGCGCCCCAGGAGATGATCGACAAGGCGCTGCGCATCAAGTCGGTCTGCGGGAAATACAATATTCCCCTCCCGGCGGCGGCGATCCAGTTCCCCTTCGCGCATCCCGCGGTCGCCCAGGTGCTGACCGGCGCGAGCTCGGCCAAGGAGATCGAGGACAATGCCCGGCTGATCCAGGTCAGCATCCCGCCCGAGCTATGGCGGGACCTGCGCGACCAGGGGCTGATCCACCCGAAGGCGCCGACCCCGAAATAGGCCGCGCCGCCGGGCGGAGCTACGGTGCCGTGAACCCCCCGTCGACCAGGAGGGAATGGCCGGTGACGAAGGAGGCCTCGTCGGAAGCGAGGTAGAGCGCTGCGTGCGCCATCTCCTCGGGCGTGCCGATCCGCCCTATGGGGTGCGCCGAGGCGAGCTGCGCCTTGGCCTTCGCCTGGTCCGGCTGGGCGGCGAGCCACTTCTCGTAGAGCGGCGTGCGCGTGCCTCCTGGGCATAGGGCATTGACCCTGATTCCGTCCTGGGCGAGCTCGAGGGCGAGCGTCTTGGTCAGGCTGACCGCCCCGGCCTTGCTCACGGCATAGGCGCCCGATCCGGCCGCGCCGACGAAGGACTGGGTCGAACCGAGATTGACGATGTTTCCCGACTTCGAGCGCCTGAGATGTGGAATCGCCTCGCGGCACATCAGGAACATGCTCGCGAGGTTCACGGTCATCACCTCGTTCCAGTCGGCGAGCGACATCTTCTCGATCGTGGTGAAGACCGAGATGGCGGCATTGTTGACCAATATGTCGAGCCCGCCGAAACCTTTCACCGCGCGCGCGACGAAGTCGCGGCAGTGCGACTCGTTGGCAGCGTCGTACTGCATAAAGACCACGTCGCGACCCTTGCTCCGCAACGCACGCTCCAGCTTGGCGCCGGGCTGCTTGGAACGGGCGGAGAAGGCGACCTGCGCGCCTTCCTCCGCGAATAGGCGGACGATCGCCTCGCCGATACCCATCGCCCCGCCGGTGACAATGGCCCGCTTTCCCTCAAGGCGCATGATCGACCCCCATGCTCACTTGCGCTTGCGCTCGGGCGGAAGCCGCCGCTGGTCCCAGACCGAACGGAAGCTCTTCACCGCCCGTTGCGCGAACTCCTCGGCACCGAGCTTCCACAGCGAATCGGGGAAGTTGTTCCCGAAGGTGCCGTCGTCCGAGAAGATCTCGACGTCGTACCAGCCGTTGTACCCGGCCGCTTCCAGCGTGCCGAAAATCTCGGGCAGCTCCATCATGCCGTCGCCGGGCAGCTTGCGGTCGGCCCAGCCGCGCATGCCATGCGGCCAGTCGTTGATCTGGATGCCAATGAAAGTCTTGGTGTGCCGGCGCAACGCGTCGAACAGGTTCGGCGCATCCCAGAAATGCCAGGTGTCGTAGATCACCTTCATGTTCCTGACGCCGATATCGTCGATCATCTCCAACGTTTCCTCGATCGTCGTCGCCAGCGATCCCGCGCTCTTGCGCAAGGTCTCGAGGCCGAGGGTGACGCCGACTTCGTCGGCCACCTTGGCCGCCTGGCGCAGCCCGTCCACCGCGATGCGGCGGTTCTCGACCGGGTCTTTCCCGGGCGCGCCGGGGAATACCATGATCCCGACCGGCTTGAACTTGGCGAAGCGCCGGATCGCGTTGCACAGCTCTTCGATTCGCGCTTTGGGATCGCGCGGCTCGGCGAAGAAGGGATCGGGCAGCGGGCAGGGCACCTTCGGCACGCAGATCGTGGTGGTCAGGCCCGCCTTCGCGATGGCCTCGATGCTGCGGCTGTCCTGCCCCTTGGGCAGCTTGTATTCCCACACGCCGATGCCCTCGACTCCGGCCTTGGCGTAGCCGGCGACGTCCTCGTCGAAGCTGGTCTTGAAGGTGGAGCTGGTGCTGATCGAGAGCTTGGGATACGCCATGCTTCCTCCTGCTGTTCGTGGCCGGCCGGCCGCGAGCTTGCCGCGATTGTCTCATCCTGGTCCGCCAGCGGCGATGGCCCTTCGGCCCAACCGCGCCCGCGTATCTTGTGCGATATGCCAGACCTTTTTCGCGCCGCCCGTCAGGCGGGATGGGGACCTCCCGCGCTCGAAAGGTCGACAATGCGCAGCGCGAGCTCCAGCGTGAGCCGGTCCTCGGGATTGTGGTGGCTGAGCCGGGTCAGTTCCTCGATCTTGCCCAACCGGTACTGCACGGTGTGGACATGGACGCCGAGGGCCTGCGCGGCGAGGGAAAGGCTCGATCCCTTCTCCAGATACGTGCGTAGCGTGTCGATCAGGCAGCCGTTGCGCTTGCGGTCGTGCTCGATCGCCTTCGCGAGCGTGCGCCGGCTGAATTCGACGACTTGCCGGCTCGACATCGCGCCGATGATGAGCCGGTAGGCGCCGAGCCCCCCGGCGTCGACCACCGCGCCTTCGGTCCAGGGCCTGATCTCGGAAGCGAGCCGCGCCTCCTGATAGACCTGCGCAACGAGATGCGGATCGGCGACGATGTCGGTGAGTGCGAAGCGCACGCGCGTCCCGGTCGAACCCTGCACCGCCGCCGCGATCTCCTCGAGCCGCTCGACCGACTTGGCCCGGCTCTCGCGCTGCGTTGCCGACCAGGCCAGCACGACATGCTCGCCGCGGATCGCCGCGACCGTGGCCGCGGCCTGTCCGCCCAGGATCTGCTCGGCGATGGCGCGCACCTCGCGCAGCACATTGCCGTCGGCGGGACGCCCCGGCCGCGACGCCTCCGCCGGCCGGAGCCTGCCCACGGCGAGGCGGAGCGGCGGAGGCAGGGCGCGGAAGGAAGACGCACTCTTGGGCAGGTCGCCCTCCAGCAGCCGCTCCAGCAGATCGGCGCGGCGGCGCACGAGTCCATCCTCGAGCGCGCGCTCGCGCACGAATACGGTCGAGGCGACCAGCGCCGCCATCTCGGCGAGCGCTTCGTTCACATGGGGCGAGGCCGGCTCGTCGGCTTCGATCAGCACATAGCCGAGCAGGTCGGGGCCGCTCACGATCGGCGAGATCACCAGCTGCCGCCCTCCTTCCAGGATGGCGTGCGGATGATGGTCGTCGCCGACCCGGCGCAGCAGGGCGGCGCAGCGTTCCGACTCCAGCAGCTCCTTCAGCAGCTCCTTGGCGCCGGGCGCGGTATCGCCCGCGCGGGCCTTGGCAAGGCCGTCGAGGATGAAGGCGCGCGAGGAAGTCAGATCGGCGAGACGTCCGCTCAACGCCTCGAGGCCGAGCCCCTGTCGGGCGATCTCCGACATCGAATTGAGCGCCGACAGGCGCCGGGTCAGCTCGTCGCGCTGCCGCGTGATCTCGTCGTTGAGCACCTCCAGGCGGACCCGCTTGGTCTGCTCCGAGCCGTAGAGGCGCGCGTTCACGATCGCGATCGAGGCGATCTGGGCGAAATCCTCGAGCATGCTCAGGTCGGCGGCGGTGAAATTGCCGCGGGTGCGGATCGCGTCGATGACCAGGACCCCGAGCAGGGTGCCCTCGAAGACGAGCGGCGCTGTCATCGCCGCCTTCGGCCCGCGCGGGCCGGGGCTGGCCTGGCGGAAATTGTGGCAGGTCTCGGGAGTCGCGTTGGCGACCACCGCCTGCACCGTCTCTGGGCTCGGATAGATCGCGCCTCGGCCCGAGATGAAGGCGCGGCCCGCGGCCGCCTCGCCCGGCTTGAGCGAGAGCTTGTAGATACTGGGCCCGAACCCGACCGAATCGCTGGCGACCAAACAGCCGGACACCGGATCGAGCAGATAGAGGGTCCCAGCATCCGCCGCCGGAATCACGGCGATCGCGCGAATGAGCACCTGATGGACGATCTCGGAGAGGTCGAGCTCCGCCGTGAGCATGCGGGCGACCTCGAGCAGGGTGGTCAGCCGGTTGAGCCGGTCGTCGCGGGCGCGATCCCGACCTGGCGCCACGGCGAGAATGGAGCGGCGCTCCATGCGTCCGGGCGTGGCCGAGCCGGCACCGTGGGCGGGACGGCCGGGCGCGATGCTCGAAGACGTGCCGCGATGGGGCATGGCGCCGCTCCTTCCTTCGCTAGTGCGAAGCGCCCGCGACGCTTCGCGTCTCGGATCCGCCGACATAGGGCGCCGGCGACCAGTTGCCGTCGCGGGCAACTCCGGCGCGGGCGAACAGGGCGGAGACGTTTGACTCCATCCGCCGGCGCAGCGCCGTGATGTCGATATCGACCAGCTTGCCGTGGCGCTTGACCGCGCGCCCCTTCACGAACACCGAGTCGATATTGCCGATATGCGCGCCCTCGACCACCGCCCCGGCGGGGTTGTTCACCGGAAACATGTTGAGCGAAGCGGTGTTCAGGACGATCAGGTCGGCGTCCTTTCCGGGGGTCAGCGAGCCGGTGCGGTGGTCAAGATTGGCGGCCTTAGCGCCCTGCAAGGTCGCGAAGTCCAGCATGTCGCGGACGGTGACCTGGACGGGATGGATCAGCCGCCGCTCGCGCAGCGCCTCGGCGTTGGCGAAGCCGCGACTCACGGACATCAGCATCCTCATCTGGGTGAACATGTCGCCACCGACCGAGGTGCAGACGTCGATGGACACGCTCGGGCGCAGCCCGTGTTTCAGGCATCCCCAAAGCGCGGGATTGCCCTGTCCCATGTTGAGCTCGACCTCGGCCGAGAGCGAGGTCGTGCCGCCGGTGTCCGCCATGAGCTGGAACTCGCGATCGTTCAGGGTGCAGCAATGCACGTAGGTCGTGCGCGGACCCATCAGGCCGCGCGCATGGAGCTGCTCGACCGGCTTGTTGAGTCCCCAGAGCCCGTCGCCGACATGGACCGTGATCGGCAGGTCGAGCGCGCGCGCTTGGCGGAACTCGGACTCGGTATGCTCCAGCGTGGTGAATTGCGGACCGCGCGCGGCGAAGGCCATGGTGACGAGCCCATCGTCGGAGGAGAAATGCTGCCGGCGCACGCGCGCGATGTCGGCGAAGTTGGTGGGCAGGTCGCTGACCGCGAACCACTCCTTGTTCGCGTTGCCATAGGCGAACACGGCGCGGATGCCGGAATCGCGCAGGCCCTTGATGGCCATGTCGGCGTGGGCGGGCGAGTTGATGTTGTGCGACCAGTCCACCAGCGTGGTGATACCGGCGTCCAGCGCCTCGAGCGCGCCGCAGTAGTCGGCGATGTACATATCGTCGGGCGTGTAGAGCTCGCCCATGAGACCGCGGACGCCGCCGAAATACTGTGCCAGGCTCCAGTCGGCCGAGACGTTGCGCAGCAGGCAGCCCCAGACGTGCCGATGCGTGTCGACGAAGCCCGGCAGCACGATCGAATCGCGCCCGTCGATCTCGAGCGCGTCCGCGGGGCCGAGGTTCGGACGCACCGCCGCGATCTTCTCACCCTCGATCAGGACATCGGCGTCGAGATGCTCGCCGACCGCCGGATCCATCGAGAGCACGATGGCGTTCCTGATGACCGTCCTCTGCATCGGATCGTTTCCCGTCCGCCGCCTCTCGCCCTCGCGGGCCGCGGCTTTCATTATCGGCCGGGCGACGCGGACCCGGCCGGCTTATGGGTAAATTTTACCAGAGGACGCGATCGCCTCCCAATCACGAGGCGTAATGGCGACCATCGATTGAAATTATGGGCGCCGGCGGCGCGAGGTACGGCCGGGCGGTCGCGGGCCGAGACAAGGCGCCGGAATCTCAGCCTTTCGGCTCGACATAGTTGAGCCAGATCTCGTTGAGACGCGTGGCCTCGGCGCGGAGCACGTCGAGGAAGAACTGCGCCGCCGGGCTCAGGCTACGGCGCATTGGCTCGATCTGGACGAGGTCGAGCACCGCCAAGGGCTCGATAATGGGTCGGACCGAGAACTGCGTCTTGTCGATGTCGCCCGTCATCATCAGGGCGGGCAGGACGGTCACCCAATCCGAAGTCGCGACAAAGTCGAGCGTGCCCATCATCGCGTCCATCTCGAGCACGCGCTCGATCTGGACCTCGTTCACGGTGAAGTAGGTGATCAGGGTGCGCTGGCGCGTATTGGACGGGCTCGGCATCACCACCCGCAGTGGACCGGCGTCGCGCAGCCGCACGGGCTTCAGATGCTGGCCGCTTTCCGCGCGCGCGACCAGCGTCTCCCAGGTGCGCAGGAAATGATGCACCTTGACGCCAGGGCCGCCCGCGAAGGCGGGAACGATGGCGAAATCGAGCTCGCCCACCATGACCTTCTGGGTCAGGATGTTGCTGTAGGCCTCGACGACGTGCACGACGACGTTGGGCTGTTCGCGGACGATGCGGCGGATCGAGGGGGCGAGGGTGGCTCGCGTCATGGTCGGCATTAGCCCGACATGCACGTCGCCCGAGATGCCAGCGAAAGCCTGGATCGCGCTCTTGCCCGATTCGAGTCCGCGCAAGACCTGGATGCAGCGTTCGTAATAGGCGTCGGCCGCCGGTGTGGGCACCACCTGGCCCTTGCTGCGCGTGAATAGATGGACTCCGTAAGTGTCCTCGAGCTTGCGGATATGCTGCGACACGCCCGATTGGGTCGCGCGCTCGCGCAGGGCGGCGGCCGTGAACGACCGCTCTTCATAAGCCGCCACGAATATGCGGATGTCCGTCAGGCTTTCGTTCACGTCCGCTCTCGCCGGGGCCGTCTCGCCGGTCTGGCGGAAATGAAGCAGAACCGCCGCCACCTGGGCAAGGGCGGGCGCTCAGCCCAAGCGGACGATTTGGCCCGATTGGGCCGACTCGAATGCCGCTTCCACCGCCTCGACGGTGAGCAGCATCTGATCGGTGGAGATTGGATAGGGGGCGAGCCCAGCGGCGGCGCGGGCGAACGATTCAAGATTCGTTCGCGCGGAGGGCGCGCCGCCATACTCCACACTTTCGCGTGGATGGTCGCGCAGGACATAGGTCGCGATCCAACCCTCGGAGTTCTCGGGATGGCTTTTGTCGCGAATCTCGGCCCAGCCCTGGCTGCCATAGACCGCGAAGCGCCCGTCGAACGGCGTGGTAAGGACGGCCGAGATCAAGGCGACCGCGCCGGTCTCGAAGCCGACGAGAAGGGCGAGCGAATCCCCGTTCTCGAAGCCGGTCGCAAGCCGACGCACGGAGGCATGAACCGAGCTTGCCCGGCCCAGCATCGCCGTCGCCAGGTCGAGGACGTGGATGCCGGTGGCGGTGAGCGGCCCGACCGAACCCTTCTTGCTGATCCGCCAGTTGTCCGCCGGCAGGTTGAGGAACTTGTCCTGATTGAAGTTGCCTTCAATCTGCACGACCCTGCCGAGATCGCCGCGAGCGACTCGCGTCATCAGCTCGACGATCGGCGGCTCGAAGCGGCGCTCGTGGCCGACGCCGAGCTGGACTCCGGCCTGTCGGCAGGCGGCGATGGCGCGCTCGGCGTCCGCCCGGGTCAGGCAGAGGGGCTTTTCGCTGAAAACGTGCTTGCCCGCGCGCGCCGCGGCGACGATCTGCATCGCGTGCGAATCGTGCGGCGTGCACAGGACCACGGCCTGCACGCCGGGGTGACGGAGCACGGATTCGAAATCGTCGAGATAGGGAATGCCATGCTCCTTGGCGACCGACCGACGCGAGGTGTCGACGTCGGTCGCGGCGACGAAGGTCAGCGCGTCGCTGCCGTTCAGCATGCGCAGCAGCGAGCCGCCCCACCAGCCGAGCCCGATCAGTCCGGCCCCGATCATGGCGCCTCGCCGATTGGGCCACGGCTCGCGCCGCGGCAGCGGCGAAGCGAGGCGGCGGCGCGCACCTGAATCCCGCGAACAACCATCGACAAACCCGAACCGACTTTCCTCCCGGCCTTCATCCTCCGCGGCGCCGCCGCGCCGCGCGGCCCCGAGCAATATGGCCCGATGCCGAGATCGTTCCGCGTCCCGAGGAGCGCGGTCGGCCGCGCCGACGAGGGCGGCGCGCGCGAATATCCGTGTACTCTGACGGGCGCGATACCCTCCCTCAAATTATTTCATCTTCTCTGCTCTATCAGGGTTTCTAATGCGAATTCCATCGCTAGTATCATCCCGAGTAATAGACATCATCATGCCTTGTCATTTCACTTCGCCGGATCGCGTCACTAGGATTCGCGAAAATGCAATCGGGAGAACGTCCCAGTGAGCGATCGGCACATGACGGTGCGCGTCGGCGCGGTGGACCTCGCCGCGCGGATCGACGGCGACGGCGCGAAGCCGTGGATCGTGCTGTCGAACAGCCTCGCCAGCAATTACAACATGTGGGACGAGCAGGTGGGTGCGCTGAGCCGCACTCATCGCATCCTCCGGTATGACGCGCGCGGACATGGCCGCAGCGCCGCCCCGCCCGGGCCCTACGATTTCCGCGATCTGGTCGGCGACCTGCTCGGCCTGTTGGACCATTTGAAGATCGACAAGGCCGATCTGCTCGGGCTCTCGCTGGGCGGGATGACCATGCTCGGCATCGCCATCGAACATCCGAAGCGGGTGAACCGGGTGATCTGCTGCGACGCGCGCTCCGATGCGGTGCCGCCCTTCATAGCGAGCTGGGACGCGCGCGTCGCCTCGATCCGCGAGGCGGGCGGGATGCGCGGCGTGGTCGACTTCACCCTCGAGCGCTGGTTCACGCCCGCGTTCCGCGAGCGCAAGCCCGAGACGGTGCGCGCGATCGAGGCGATGATCCTGGGCACCGACCCCGAGGGCTACATCGCCTGCACCGCGGCGCTGAAGAAACTCGACTACAAGCGCTCGCTCGGCAAAATCGCGGCGCCCGCGCTGTTCGTGTGCGGAGCGCAGGACCAGGCCGCCCAACCCGCGGTGATGCGGGAGATGGCGCAGCTCACCCCTGGCGCCGCCTACGCCGAGGTCGATCCGGGTGCGCATATCTGCAACGTCGAGAATCCCGAGCGGTTCAACGCCATTGTCGGCGAATGGCTGAACCGGCCGCTCCCGCGTTGATCGGTAACCCGATCACCCGCGGTGATCGCCCGCATAAGGAATGATCATTTCTGCCGGTGCGCGGCGGGTAATACTCTTTCCGAAGTGGTCAGGAGTTCTCCATGAAGCTCGGTTTCTTCACGATGCCGATCCATCCCCTGAACAAGGATTGGCGGCTTTGCCTGAAGGAGGACCGCGAGGCTTTCGCGCTCGCGGACCAGCTCGGGTTCGCCGAGGCCTATTGCGGCGAACACATCACCGACCAGGCCGAGAACATCACCTCCTGCGCCATGTTCCTCGCCTGGATCGCGGACGACATCAAGCGCATGCGGCTCGGCACCGGCACGATCAACGTGCCCAACGCGCATCCGGCGGCGGTGGCCAGCCAGATCGCCATGCTCGATCACATGCTCGAGGGCCGCTTCAACTTCGGCATCAGCCCGGGCGGCTTGCTCTCCGACGCCGAGGTTTTCGGCAATCTCGACGCCGACCGCAACGCGATGTTCGTCGAGGGCATCGACGCGGTCCTCAAGATCTGGGCGGCTAGCCCGCCCTACGACATCGAGGGTCGCTTCTGGAAGATCACCACCGCTCGGACCATGATGCCCGAGATCGGACAGGGGTTCGTGGCGAAGCCCTTGCAGCGACCGCATCCGCCCATCGTCTCCACCGTGGTCGCGCCGCATTCCAAGGGCGTGACCGAGGCGGCGGCGCGGGGCTGGCTGCCGATCTCGGCGAACTTCCTGCTGCCGCAATGGGTCGCCTCGCACTGGCCGAAATATGTCGAGGGGCGCCAGCGCGTCGGCGCCAAGCCCGATCCGGCGGACTGGCGCATCGCCAAGAGCGTGTTCGTCGCCGACGATCTCGCCACGGCGCGCGAATACGCGCTCGGGCCGAAGAGCCCGTACCGCTTCTACTACAGCCAGCTGCTGACCAAGATGAAGAAGAACGGCCGCGGCATCTTGTTCAAGTCCGACCCCAACATCCCGGACGACGAGATCACCGTCGACCGCGTGCTCGACGAGCTCGTGATCTGGGGCACCCCCGACAAGGTCGCCGAGGAGCTGATCGCCTTCGAGAAGAAAGTGGGCGAGTTCGGCACCCTGCTGTACGCCGGCAAGGACTGGCTCGATCCGGCGCTGGCGCGGCGCTCGATGGTCCTGCTCGCCGAGAAGGTCGCGCCGAAGTTGCCCATCGCCAAAGCCAAGGCGGCGGAGTAACGCGCCGGTGCAGGGAGGGATTTCGGTGTCGGCCGCCCACGCCGCCAAGCCTGCGAGCATCGAGCCCAAGCATTTTCGGGAGGTCTTGGGCTCGTTCGCGACCGGGGTCGTGGTGGTGACGACGCTCGGCGACGGGGGCCGTCCCGTCGGGCTCACCGTGAACTCGTTCAACTCCGTCTCCCTCGATCCGCCGCTGGTCCTTTGGAGCCTCGCGCTCGAGGCGCCAAGCCTGGCCGCTTTCCGCGCGCACGATTTCTTTGCCATCAACATCCTGGCCGAGGACCAGGAATTCCTGTCCAAGCGCTTCTCCACGCCGGCCGAGAACAAGTTCTCCGACGTGGGTTTCGATCCCGGCGCGACCGGCGTGCCCCTGCTGCGCGGGACGGCGGCGGCGCTTGAGTGCCGGACCTTCGCGCGCTATCCAGGCGGCGACCACGAGATTTATGTCGGCGAGGTCAAGGCGGTGTTCGACCGCGGCCATCCGCCGCTCGTGTTTCACCGCGGCGTGTTCCGGCGGCTCGGCCGCCATTGACCGAAGCTCGCATGTCTCCGGAGTCTCGCCAGGGCGAACGGGGGAGCTAAAATGAATCTTCCGCCCGACGGGCCGAAGCCGCGCGTCGGAATCGTCGGCCTGGGCATCATGGGCTCGGCCTATGCCCGCAATCTGCTCAAGGCGGGATTCCCGGTATCCGGCACGGATGTCTCGCCGCGTGCCCGCGCCGCGCTGGTCGAGGCGGGTGGCGAGGTGGTGGCGAGCGCGGACGACCTCGGCGCCGGTTGCGAATTCATCCTGCTCGCGCTGCCGACCGCCGATTCGCTCGAGGCGGTCGCCGAGACCCTGGCCGGCACGGCGCGCACCGGCGCCATCCTGTGCGAGATGGGCACCCTGCCGCTCGCGGCCAAGGAGTCGGCGCGGACACGGCTGGCCAAGCGCGGCGCGATCTTGCTCGACTGTCCGGTCAGCGGCACCGGCGCCCAAGCCGCCACCGGCGACCTGGTCATCTATGCGAGCGGCGAGCGCGCGGCCTGCGAACGCGCGCGGCCCGTGCTCGAGGCTTTCAGCCGCCAGACGCGCTATATCGGCCCGTTCGGAGCGGGAACCAAGCTGAAATTCGTCGCCAACCTGCTGGTCACGATCCACAACCTCGCCTCGGCCGAGGCCATGGTCCTGGCGAAGCGGGCCGGACTCGATCTCGCCCTGGTGCGCGAGGCGGTCAGCGCCGGGGCGGGCCAGTCGCGCATCTTCGATCTGCGCGCGCCGCTCATGGTCGAGGGCCGCTTCAAGCCCGCTACGGCGAAGCTCTCCGTCCACATCAAGGATGTCCGGCTCATCCTCGATTTCGCGCGCGAGCTCGGCGCGCCGGCGCCCCTGATGGAGGCCTGCCTCCCGCTGTATCTGGCGGCGCTGGACGAGGGTCACGGCGATGAGGACACGGCGGCACTTTTTTCGGTGCTCGCCGACAGGACCGGTGGTTGACGGGCGGCGGCGATCAATCAACGCGGCGGGGAGGCATATGACGCAGAGAATTCCCGACTGGACGGTCGAGGCGCTCACGCCGGCGCAGCGCAAGGTGCACGACGCCATCGTCAGCGGGCCGCGCGGCAAGGTCGAGGGGCCGCTGCGCGTCTGGCTGAAGAGCCCCGAGCTCGCCCAACGCGCGCAGTTGCTCGGCGAGTTCTGCCGCTTCGGGACCAGCCTGCCGCCGCGCCTTTCCGAACTCGCGATTCTCGTCGTGGGCGCCCATTGGCGGGCCGGCTTCGAATGGCACGCGCACGCGCCCATCGCGATCAAAGCGGGCCTGTCGCCGGACATCGTGGCGGCGATCAAGGAAAGGCGCGTGCCGAGCTTCGCCAAGCCCGACGAGGCCGCCGTGCACCGGTTCGCGCGCGAGCTGCTGGACTCGCACGCCATCTCCGACGCGGCCTACGCTGGCGTGGCCGCGCATCTCGGCGAGACCGGCGCCGTCGAGCTGGTCGGCATTCTCGGCTACTACACGCTGATCGCGATGACGATCGTGGGCTTCGGCGTGCCCGTGCCCGAAGGCTCGCCCGAGCCATTCGGAACCATCTGAGCGCGCGATGATTCCGCTGCGCATCGGCGAGGCCGAGGTCCGGCGCGTGGTCGAGTGGGACCGCATGGTGGTGGATCCCGGCTGGATCCTGGCGAACGCCGATCCCGAGACGATCCGCGCCGCCAAATCCTGGCTCGATCATCGCTTCATCGAACCCGACGGCGACCGCCTGGTCCTCAGCATGCATTCCTACGTCATCCGCGCGCCGAGGCTTCGCGTCCTCGTCGACAGCTGCAATGGCAACGACAAGGATCGGCCGACGATACCCGAATGGCATCGCATGCGCTGGCCGTATATCGAGAATCTCGCGGCGATCGGACTCGCGCCCGAGGACATCGACATCGTCCTGTGCACGCATCTGCACGCCGACCATGTCGGCTGGAACACGCGACTCACCGACGGGCGCTGGGTGCCGACCTTCCCCCGCGCGCGCTATGTCTTCGCGCGGCGCGAGTTCGACCATTGGAACGAAGCGCACCGCGCTGGCCCGCCCGAACCCGTCAATCTGGGCTCGTTCGTCGACAGTGTCCTGCCCGTGGTCGAGACGGGGCGAGCCGAGCTGGTCGAAACGGATTATGGCCTGACGTTGGGACCGGGGCTCCAACTCATGCTGCGCGACGCGGCCGGGCACACGGCCGGCAATGTGAACATTGAGCTCGGCGGCGGCGGCCGGCGTGTCCTGTTCTCCGGCGATGTGCTGCACCATCCGGTTCAGATCGCCGCGCCCTGGATCGGCAGCATCGCCGATTTCGATTTCGACCTCGCGCGGAGCGTACGCGCGCGGCTGATCGAGGACTGCGCGAACTCCGACACCGTCCTGCTGACGGGGCACTTCGCCGGACCCACGGCGGGCCGCGTCATCCGGCATCGCGACGGGTTCCGCTTCCGCTTCTTCGAGACGGGCTCGGACCGCTGAACTGCTCCCCGCCCAGCGCGGCCACCGCCAATATTCCGCTGGGCAGCACAAGGCCCCGGCGTCGAGATGGCCGCCAAGCGCGATCTTGGTGGGTAACAGGAACGCTTCGGCGATCTTGCGATGGACACGGCCCGCATCTCCATGGCCGCCCAATCCGGCGCCATGGCCGATGCGCTCCTTCCGATCGCCGGTCGCCATGTTCAGCATGGCGGCGGCCTGAAGCGGTGGGCTCGCGCCGGGTTCGCCGACAGAAAGCGACGGGGACGGCACCAACGCCTCCCAGTCGACGCGGGTCTGGCACGGCAAACCGCGCCCCGGTCAGCGGATTGATTCCATTGGTGCCCCAGGCCGGACTCGAACCAGCACGCCCGCGAGGGCAACAGATTTTGAGTCTGCCGCGCAATCCAGCGATTTCAATTATCTAGATGTCTGCCATCCGTCAGACTTTGGTGGATTTCTGTCGAGAGTCTGACGGGTTTTGCGTGCTGTCGGACGAGCGTCGAGGGATGTGGAGTTGCGCGAAATGACGAAGTTTGCGGGGCGCTTCGACAGCGCATCGGTTCTCAGAAGCGTCCGAAATGGCATGCCCGAGAGGTTCCGACCCCCGTCGCCGCCGTGAAAGAACGAAACCGCCTCGGCCGCGAATATCGCTTTTCGCGGATTGTCATTCTATATTCAGCGTGATGCGACCGCTC
>JASHSH010000381.1 GCA_030040955.1 Rhodospirillales bacterium | reverse complement strand
GAATTGCTCCCGGGCGGGTCCGTGATAATTGAGACTGAGGAGACCGTCGAGTTTCCAGCAGGTTGCTTTGGCCAAATCTTGCCAAAAGTCTCATTACTTCAGAAGGGTTTCGCAAATACTCCGTCGAAGATCGATCCGGGTTATCGAGGGCGCCTTCTTATCAGTGGGTTCAATCACGGAAAGAGGCCGGTAAGGCTTACACGGGGCCAGCGATTCTGTGCACTATACGTGCTCAAGGTCGACGGGGCAGTTCGTCCTTACAACAAGGGCGAAAAGCAAATTCAAGGCCTCCCAATGGCGCACTGGTGGCGGAGGTTCCTAGATCGCCTCGACGCACACCGATCGCTGATCCTTTTGGTCTCATTGGTAGTGTCGGTCATCTCGGCCGCCGCGACGATCCTGCGCGAACTGCTCCAGCTGATCGCTACACATCACTTGTCGAGTTCGTGACCAACAATCGTGGTCAGAATTGAACAGCGGCTCTGGCGCGAGCCCCTGCTTCTTCGCCGGCCCCTTCTTGTGCTCGGCATCTCCCCTGCGTGAGCCACCGGAACCCGAACCCCCACCCTTCAGCCGGTTGAGCTGCTTCTGCATCGCACTGAACCGCGCCGGCAAATATATGAAGCAGTCGGGCGTGACGCTGCCGAAGCTGTAAGCGGTCGGCCCGGGCCGCCCCCGCGGCGCGTCGAGCCGCAACACGCGTGTAAATTGACAATCATTCGGCAAACATGAGATAATATTTGCACGCTAAAATGGCGAACCGGCGAGGCCGCGGGGAGGCCGGGATGCGCAATCGGATATTGCGCCGGACTGGGGTGTCGATCATCTGTTTCGCCGCGCTTGCGGCGGTATCGCTGCTGGCCGGAACGCCGCGCGCGGATACCGGCGGCACGGCGATCACGATCTCCTCGGCCATGCCGAGCGAGCTGAACCCGCCATACAACCCAGGCGGGCATCCGGCCGGCGGCGCGCCGGACGCGACTCCGGCGCAGGCCGCCCTCTTCGCCTGGCAGGAATTCATCGCCATGAATTGGCCGGCGGGCCCGCAGCAAGGCATGCCCGGGCAACGCGACTCGCCCTCGACCACCGTCAGGTTCGGCGACGCGGGCTATGCCGGTCCGCTGGTCTGGGAGACGCTGCGCGGCAAGGTCGAGACCTTCCCGGGGAACACCAACCCGTTCAACGTGGTCTTCCCGCCCGGCTATCCCGGTCCCTCGGGCGACAAGTCCTACGGCTACGACGCGTTGCCGGTCTACAACTACGCGCAGCCGGTCATGGCTTGCGATCCCAAGCAGCAGGGCGACGCGACTCCTTGGGTCAATCTCGACGAGACCGACCAGATCACGCTCGACAATATGTATGCCGGCGTGGTCGCGCCCGGCGCCTCGCCCGGCAACAGCTCGCCGCAGCTGGTGCGGTTCCTCGCTAAGTCGAACCGCTCCGAATACGTCTACGCGATCGAGAGCAGCACGGTCACCGATCCGACCAAGCTCTGGTGGGCGGCGATCCCGAAGGATGTGGTCGACGCCACCAAGGCCTATCTGGCGCAGCACCAGGCGAGCCCGCCCTCGGGCAGCCACGACATGGTCAGCCAGAAGGACGGCACGATCGAGATCAAGGCGGCCTGGCGTCCGCTCAATCCCGCCGAAGCCGCGTCGGGCCGCTTCCACACTCAGACGGTGCGCTTCTACGAGGGCCCGCCGCTTACCGGTCCCTGGTGCTATGTCGACGCGGTCTGGGGCCTGATCGCGCTGCACATCATCCAGAAGACGCCGTCGGCGCCCTATTTCGTCTACGCAACCTTCGAGCAGGCCGACAATATCCTCGCCAAGGACGGCAAGCGGGTCGAGGACGCGGAAGGACGGATCGTGATCCGCCGGCCGACGGCGACCACCCCGCAGGTCTGCCTGGTCGATCCGCAGCCGCCCTCGACCCCGCCGCCGGCCATGGAGATGACGAGCGCGCTGGGCCGGGTCGTGATCACCCGCGACCCCGTCACCTGCCGGCCGGAGTTGACGCCGCCGATCGCCTACTGCGACTCGCCGGGCAGCCGCCTCTATTACCGCAATGCCTCGGTGCCCGGACCGAACAACGCGCCGAGCGGCGGCGACATCTGCGTCGAAACGCGCGACAACCCGATCCCCGACTACGCGATCCAGGCCAATATCGCGGCGCATGCCGCCATCCGCGCCTATGCGCAGGCGAACGGGCTCGGCACGCCGCCCTGGCTCTCCTACAAGCTGGTCAACGTCCAGTACTACCCGTACGACAAGATTCCGGACCCGAAGAAGCCGAACGGCTCGCCCTACACGTCGAAGCCGCCCTACAGCGCGCAAAATCCGGCGGCCGCGAGCTTCTATCAGGCCAATATCGTGGTCGAGACCAACCGCTCGCTGCAGATTTTCAGCGGCGGTCTCTCGCCCAATATCGCGACCGACTGGAACGCCGACGGCACGCCGCACAAGAACAGCTATTACGGCGGGCATTTCTACAATATGGGCGGCTGCATGGGCTGCCACGGCAGCCAAGGGCAGAATCCGCTGGTTCCTTACAGCGCCGGCGACTTCAGCGTGATCCTGGCGCGCGGCGCGGTCGCCCATCCCGAATCGCCGAGCGTGGCGACCAGCCAGGGCATGACGCCCGCCGCGCGCAACCGAAGCATCAGCCCGTGACCCGATCGAGCGACCCAAGCCGCAGGGAGTGAGACCATGGCCAACAGCCACAGCTTCTTCGCCAGCCTGAATTGCCCGCAGCAGGTGACCTGGACCAACGACATCAAGAAGATGTTCACCGCGCTCGACATCGCCCATATGAAGCCGAAGGGAATCGATCTGAGCAGCTACGACTCGGTGAAGATCAACGCGGTGCCGATCTACGACCAGGTCTCGCAGGGATCGATGCCGCCGCCCGGCTCGGGGGAAACGCCCTGGTCGCCGGCCTGGGTGAACACCTTCGCCTGCTGGATCAAGCAGAACTGCCCGCAATAGCCCGGCCGGCGGCGCGCGCCGCCGCTACTTCTTGGTCGGATCCTTGTCCTTGGCCTCGGGCTCACGCCCGGCGCTGGAGGAG
>JASHSH010000380.1 GCA_030040955.1 Rhodospirillales bacterium | reverse complement strand
GCTTGGGCTCAAGATGCACGGCGAAGGCCCGAAGCGCATGACGCTGAAGGCCCAAGGTCCGGGCGAGGTCAAGGCGGGCCAGATCGAGGCCGGCCACGACATCGAGATCATGGATCCCGACCTGGTTCTGTGCACGCTCGACCAGGGCGCCACGCTCTCGATGGAATTGACGGTCGAGAGCGGCAAGGGCTATGTCGCCGCGATCCAGAACCGCGCCGAGGATTCGCCGATCGGCCTGATCCCGGTCGACGCGATCTTCTCGCCGGTGCGCAAGATCGCCTACAAGGTGGAGAACACCCGCGTCGGCCAGGTGACCGACTACGACAAGCTCTCGATGCAGATCGAGACCAACGGCGCCGTCAGTCCCGAGGACGCGGTGGCCCTGGCGGCGCGCATCCTGCAGGACCAGCTGCAGCTGTTCATCAACTTCGAGGAGCCGCAGGCGGTCACCCACGAGGAGGCGCGCGACGAGCTGCCGTTCAGCCGCAACCTGCTGCGCAAGGTCGACGAGCTGGAACTCTCCGTGCGCTCGGCCAACTGCCTGAAGAACGACAACATCATCTATATCGGCGATCTGGTGCAGAAGACCGAGACCGAGATGCTGCGGACCCCGAATTTCGGCCGCAAGTCCTTGAACGAGATCAAGGAAGTGCTGGCGCAGATGGGCCTGCATCTGGGCATGGAGATAGCCAACTGGCCGCCCGAGAACATCGAGGAGCTGGCCAAGAAGCTGGAGGAGCCGTACTAGGCCCGGCTTCGTCCCGCCGTGCACGGCCGCGCAAGCGCGGGCCGCGGCGGCGGGCTTCGGTCAATCGGCGTCGCGCGCGACGCCCAGGGAAGGGAGGAGTGAACGCCCATGCGCCACGGTCTGTCGGGACGCAAGCTCAACCGGCGCAGCCAGCACCGCCGCGCCTTGTTCGGCAATCTCGCCGCCGCCCTTCTCAAGCATGAGCAGATCCGCACCACCCTGCCCAAGGCCAAGGACCTGCGCCCGGTGGCGGAGAAGCTGATTTCGCTCGGCAAGCAGGGCGGGCTGCCGGCGCGGCGGCGCGCCTATGCCCAGCTGCGCGACGAGAATGTCGTCGGCAAGCTGTTCACCACGCTGGCCGAGCGCTACAAGGACCGCGCCGGCGGCTATACGCGGGTGCTCAAGGCCGGGTTCCGCTACGGCGATTCGGCGCCGATGGCGATCGTCGAGCTGATCGACCGCGATCCCGCGGCTAAGGGCGCCGACAGCGGGCCGAAGCCCGAGGCCGCGGAGCCGGAGGCCGAGTAGCCGCTCGCCCGACCGCCGCGCGCAGCCGCCGGAGGAGACGAGCCATGACCTTCATCGCCAATCTGATCGACGGCGTCGCGCGCCCGGCCGCGGGCGGCGCGACCCTGCCGGTGATCGATCCCGCCGACGGCCAGCCCTTCTCCGAGATCGCCAAGGGCACCGCCGCCGACATCGACCTCGCGATCGCCGCGGCGCGGCGCGCCTATCAGGGCGCGTGGGGACGCATGCCGGCATTCGAGCGCGGCCGAATCCTCTCCCGCCTTTCCGGCCTGATCCTTGCCCGCCACCAGGAGCTGGCCGAGCTGGAGACGCACGACACCGGCAAGCCGATCCAGCAGGCCAGGAACGACATCACAGCCTGCGCCCGCTATTTCGAGTTTTACGGCGGCGCGGCCGACAAGCTGCACGGCGAGACCATCCCCTATCTCGACGGCTACACCGTGCTCGCCCTGCGCGAACCGTTCGGGGTGACCGGGCACATCATTCCCTGGAACTATCCGGCGCAGATTTTCGGCCGCACGGTCGCCGCCTCGCTGGCCGCCGGCAATGCCTGCGTGGTCAAGCCGGCGGAGGATGCCTGCCTCACGCCATTGCGCATCTCCGCGCTGGCGGCCGAGGCGGGCCTGCCCGCCGGGGCGCTCAACATCGTCTCCGGCCTTGGCGCCGAGGCAGGCGCCGCGCTCGCCGCGCATCCGGGGATCAATCATCTCTCCTTCACCGGCTCGCCCGCGGTGGGCACCATCGTCGCCCAGGCGGCGGCGGCGAATCATGTGCCGGTCACCCTCGAGCTTGGCGGCAAGTCGCCGCAGATCGTGTTCGCCGACGCCGACCTCGACCAGGCGGAGCCGTTCCTGGTTAATGCGATCCTGCAAAACGCCGGGCAGACCTGTTCGGCCGGCAGCCGCGTTCTGATCGAGCGCCCGATCTACGACTCGCTCGTCGAGCGCCTGTCCGGGACCTTCTCCAAGCTGGTCACCGGGCCGGGTATGCGCGGCCTCGACTGCGGCCCCCTGATCAGCCGGAAGCAGTTCGACCGGGTCACCGGGATGGTGGATCGCGCGCTGGCCGACCGCGTGCAGGTGGCCGCGCGCGGCAAGCTGGTGCCCGACGCGCCCAACGGCGGCTTCTATTTTCCACCCATGCTGCTGGCCGACATGCCGGTCGATCATCCGGTCGCGCAGCAGGAGATTTTCGGGCCCGTGCTCACCGCCTTCGTCTTCGCCGACGAGGACGAGGCCGTGCGGGTCGCCAACGCCACGCCATTCGGCTTGGTCGCCTCGGTCTGGACACGTGACGGGGCGCGCCAGCTGCGCCTCGCCAAGCGGGTGATTGCCGGCCAGGTGTTCATCAACAATTACGGGGCGGGCGGCGGGGTCGAGCTGCCGTTCGGGGGCATGAAGCATTCCGGCTACGGGCGCGAAAAGGCCTTCGAGGGCCTGCGCGGCTACACCCAGGTCAAGACCGTCGCCATCCGGCACGGCTGAGAAGGGCGATGCAGCTCGCGGGCAGAGTCGCGATCATTACCGGCGCGGGCTCGGGATTCGGCGAGGCCGTCGCCAGGCGCTTGGCCGGCGAGGGTGCCGC
>JASHSH010000379.1 GCA_030040955.1 Rhodospirillales bacterium | reverse complement strand
CGATCTTGCCATCGGGGGCACGGCGGTCGGCACCGGTCTCAACGCGCATCCCGAGTTCGGGGAACGCACCGCGAAGAAGATCTCCGAGCTGTCGGGTCTTCCCTTCCGTTCGCACCCGAACAAATTCACCGCGCTCGCTTCGCACGACGATTTCGTCTTCGCGTCGGGCGCGTTGAAGATGCTCGCGGCGGCGTTGATGAAGATCGCCAACGACATCCGTTGGCTCGCCTCGGGCCCGCGTAGCGGGCTCGGCGAGCTGATCCTGCCCGACAACGAGCCGGGCTCCTCGATCATGCCGGGCAAGGTCAACCCGACCCAGTGCGAGGCGGTGACGATGGTGGCGGTGCAGGTGCACGCCGCCCATGCCGCGATCCAGTTCGCCGCCAGCCAGGGCAATTTCGAGCTCAACGTGTTCAAGCCGGTGATCATCTACAACTTCCTGCACGCGGTCCGACTGCTCGCCGACGTGACCCGCGGCTTCGTCGAATACTGCGTCGACGGCATCGAGCCCGACCGCAAGCGCATCGGCGAACTGGTCGAGCGCTCGCTGATGCTGGTCACCGCGCTCGCCCCCACCATCGGCTACGACCGCGCGGCCAAGCTCGCGCATACCGCGCTGCACGAAGGCACCAGCCTGCGCGAGGCCAACCGCCGGCTCGGCTATCTGAGCGAGGCGGATTTCGACCGCCTGGTGCGGCCCGAGAACATGACCGGCCCGTGAGGCGGGCCGCTCGCCGATGAAGATCCTGATCGTCGACGGCGATGCGGCCGCCGCCAACTTTCTGGCCCGCGGCCTGCGCGAGGACGGCAATTCGGTCGACCTCGCTTCCGACGGGGTGGAGGGGCTCGACCTCGCCTCCGACGGCAGGTTCGACGCGATCGTGGCGGCCCGCGCCGCGTCCCGGCTCGACGGCCTTCAGATCATCGAGTCGCTGCGCCAGTCGGGCAACGAAGTGCCGGTGCTGCTGGTCGCCGACGGCGCCGAGGTCGAGGACCGCGTGCGCTGTCTGCGCGCCGGCGCCGACGACTATCTGATCAAGCCCTACGCCACGCTCGAGCTGATCGCGCGGCTGGAAGCGATTCTGCGCCGGCGCGACAAGGGGGTCGCGGTGCCGCTGCTGCGCATCGGCGACCTCGAGCTCGACCGGATGAGCCGCTCGGTCCGACGCCAGGGCCGCACCATCGTGCTCCAGCCCCGCGAGTTCCGTATGCTGGAATATCTGCTGCGCCACGCCGGCCAGGTGGTCACCCGCACGATGCTGCTCGAATCGCTGTGGGACATCCACTTCGACCCCAAGACCAACGTGGTCGACGTGCATGTCAGCCGGCTGCGGCAGAAGATCGACAAGGGGTTCCGTCGGCCGCTGATCCATACCGTGCGCGGCGCGGGCTACATGATCCGCGCCGGGGAGTGAGGCGGGCGCTACCCGAACCGGCCGGTGATGTAGTCCTGGGTGCGCTTCTCGGAGGGATTGCTGAAGATGGTCTCGGTCTCGCCGAACTCGACCAGCTCGCCGAGATACATGAATCCGGTGAAGTCGCCGACGCGGGCGGCCTGCTGCATGTTGTGGGTGACGATCACTACGCAATAGTCCTGGCGCAGCTCCCAGACCAGGTCGTCGATCAGCGCGGTCGAGATCGGATCGAGCGCCGAAGCTGGCTCGTCGAGCAGCAGCACCTCGGGCTTGATCGCGATGGCGCGCGCGATGCACAGCCGCTGCTGCTGTCCGCCGGACAGCGACAGCCCGCTCTGGCGCAGCTTGTCCTTGACCTCGTCCCACAGCGCGGCGCGGCGCAGCGCCGATTCCACCTCGGCGTCGAGATCGGCGCGGGAAAGCCGCCGATACAGGCGGATCGGGAAGGCGATGTTCTCGAAGATCGACATCGGGAACGGGGTCGGCTTCTGGAACACCATGCCGACGCGCGCGCGCAAGCGCGTGAGATCGCCGGAGAGCGAGAGAATGTTCTGCCCGTCGAGCAGCACCTCGCCCTCGGCCCGCTGGCCGGGATATTCGGAGATGCGGTTGAGCACGCGCAGCAGGGTCGACTTGCCGCAGCCGGAGGGACCGATCAGCGTGGTGACGCGGCGGTCGAGGAAGTCGATGTTGACGTGCTTCAGCGCCTGGTGGCGGCCGTAGAAATAATCGAGATTGCGCACCTGGATCTTGACCGAGGTGGCGCCGCTCTGGCCGTTGGCGACGGGAAGCGTCGAGGTGTTCATTGCGTGCTCCGCCGCGCCAGCAACCGCGCGCCGACATTGAGGGCGAGCACGGTGACGCTGACCAGCAGCGCGCCCGCCCAGGCCAGCTCCTGCCAGTCGGCATAGGGACTCATGGCGAACTGGAAGATCGCCACCGGCAGGCTGGCCATCGGCGTGTTCATGCCGCTGGTCAGGAACTGATTGTTCAGCGCGGTGAACAGCAGCGGCGCGGTCTCGCCCGAAATGCGGGCCACCGCGAGGAGCACGCCGGTGACCACGCCGCTCGCCGCCGCGCGATAGGCGATCGACACGATCATCCGCCAGCGCGGCGCGCCGACCGCGACCCCCGCCTCGCGCAGCGATTCGGGGATCAGGCTCAGCATGTCCTCGGTGGTGCGCACGATTACCGGCAGCGCGATCAGCGCCAGCGCCAGCGCGCCGGCCCAGCCGGAGAAATGGCCGAACGGGCGCACCGCGATGCCGTAGACGAACAGGCCGATGATGATCGAGGGCGCGCTGAGAAGGGTGTCGTTGAGGAAACGCACTACCTGGGCGTATTTCGATTCGCGGCCGTATTCGGCGAGCCAGGTGCCGGCGAGCACGCCCACCGGCGTGGCGCCCAGGATGGCGATGAAGGTCATCGCCAGGCTGCCGACGATTGCGTTGAGCAGCCCGCCGGAGGCGCCGGGGGCGGGGGTGGTGCGGTAGAAGATGCTGGGATGCAGCGCCATCAGGCCGCGGCGCAGCAGTTCAGCCAGGATCAGCGCGAGCACCGCCACCCCGATCAGCGTCGAGGCCCAGGCCAGCCCGACCATGACGAATTCGCTGGCGCGGCGGCGCAGGTAGAGCGGACGGTCCGGCGTCACAACTGCACCTGGCGGGCGGCCTGCGCCAGCATGAAGCGGGCGGCGGCGAGCACGGCGAACGTGATCAGGAACAGGATCAGCCCGAGCGTGAGCAGGCTGGACTGGTAGATGTCGTCGACCGCCTCGGTGAACTCGTTGGCGATGCTGGCCGAGATGGTGGTGCCGGGCGCGAACAGCGAGGCCGAGATGTGATGCGCGTTGCCGATCACGAAGGTCACCGCCATGGTCTCGCCCAGCGCCCGGCCGAGGCCGAGCATCACGCCGCCGAGCAGACCCCGCGAGGCGTAGGGCATCAGCACCCGGCGGAACACCTCCCAGCGGGTCGCGCCGACGCCGTACGCCGCCTCGCGCAGCATCGGCGGCACGCCGGCGATCACCTGGCGTCCGACCGCGGCGATGTAAGGCAGGATCATCACGCCGAGGATCAGTCCCGCGGTCAGCATGCCGATGCCGAAGGGCGGGCCCTGGAACAGCACGCCCAGCCAGGGCAGCGAGCCCAACGAGTCGATCAGCGCCGGCTGGACGTGCTTGGCGAGGAAGGGCGCGAGCACGAACAGGCCCCACATCCCATAGATGATGCTCGGCACCGCAGCCAGCAGCTCGATCGCCACGGTCAGCGGCCCGCGCAGCGAGAACGGGCAAAGTTCGGCGATGAAGAACACCGCGCCGAAGGCGAGCGGCACACCGACCAGCATGGCGATCGCCGCGGTCACCAGGGTGCCGAAGATCGGCGCCACCGCGCCGAACTTGCCGGTGACCGGATTCCACACGTCGGCGGCGAAGAAGCCGAGGCCGAACTTGGCCAGCGCCGGATAGCTCTGCCCGATCAGCAGCAGGAAGATGCCGGCGAGCGACGCCAGCAGCAGCGTCGCCGCGCCCCAGGTGATGAAGCGGAAGCCGCCCTCGGTCATCAGCGAGCGCGGCGGCCGTGCCGGGGCCGCGAAGGCGGCGCTGGCGGCCAGGACCTGCGATTGTGTCTCCACGTTCACCGCGGAGGCGACATGGCGCCGCCCCCGCGCCCCTCCGGTCTCTATTTCGCCGGCCAAATCGCCTTGCCGTCTCCGGCCTTGACGTCCTTCGACCAGACGCCCTCCACCAGCGACACCACCGTCATCGGAATCGGAACATAGTCCAACTCCTCGGCCGCCTTGCCGCCGTTATGATAGGCCCAGTCGAAGAACTTCAAAACCTCCTTCGCCTGATCGGCGTTGGTCGGGCTCTTGTGCAGCAGGATGAAGCTCGCCCCGGTGATCGGCCAACTGTCCTTGCCGGGTTGGTTGACGAGGACCAGATGGAAGCCCGGCGCGCCGGCCCAGTCCGCATTCGCCGCGGCCGACTGGAACGCCTTGGCCTCGGGCGCGACTTGCGCGCCCTCCTTGTTGACCAGCTTGGTGTAGGAAAGCTTGTTCTGCACCGCGTAGGCGTATTCGACGTAGCCGATGGCGCCGGCGGTCTGGCCCGAGAAGTTGGCCACGCCCTCGTTGCCCTTGCCGCCGATGCCGACCGGCCAGTCGACCGCCGTGCTGGCGCCGACCTTGTCCTTCCAGCCGGCGTTCGCCTCGGACAGATAGCTGGTGAACAGGAAAGTGGTGCCCGATCCGTCGGAACGATGGACCACGGCGATTGCGGTGTCGGGCAACTTCAGCCCGGGATTGAGCTTGGCGATCGCGTCGTCGTTCCACTTGGCGACCTTGCCGAGATAGATGTCGCCGAGCAGCTCGCCGGTGAGCACCATCTGCCCCGGGCCGACGCCCGGGATGTTCACCACGGGCACCACGCCGCCCATGATCATCGGCCATTGAACCAGACCGGAATCGTCGAGATCCTTGGCCTCGAGCGGCATGTCCGAGGCGCCGAAATCGACCGTGTTGGACTTGATCTGCTTGATGCCGCCGCCCGAACCGATCGACTGGTAGTTCAGGCTCACCCCGGTCGCGTCCTTATAGGCCGCGGCCCATTTGGCATAGACCGGATAGGGAAAGGTAGCGCCCGCCCCCGTGATCTCCGCGGAGTTCGCCGGCGCGGCCAGGCACCCCGCAATGCCCAGCAATGCGGCGCCCAGAAAGGCCCTCAGTGTGGTCTTCATGAAACTCTCCGGAAGCTGTCGGAATTTGCGATGGCCGGAACCATACGGACCATACATGGACGAATTATGGATTAAAGATTAATTAGCTGTAATGTCACCAAATCTTAACCGGCTAGCGAGATGCTGCTTCCGTCACCCTAAAGGGCCTTCGAACAAAAACCGCGGGTCGGGTGTAGGGCGTTGATGGGGCACGGTATTGTAACCTGCCCGTCGGAAGTCGCAGGCACCGATTCCGATGGCGCGCGGGAAGCGGATTTGTTATGATCCACGGACGTCGCGGTAGGGTGACGCTGGGAACGAGAAGGTTCCGACAAGGGCGTGGCGCGTGCGCGCAGCCGCCCGGGAGGTCAGAATGAGCATCGGCAGCATTACCGCACTGGCGGGTCTCGCCAACGTACTCAGCAACAGTTCGACTTCCTCGACGAGCGGAAGCACGTCGTCGAGCAGTTCGACCTCGTCGTCCAGCTCCAGCTCGTCCAGCAGCGCGACCGGCACCAGCAAGCTTTCGGCCTTGGCGCAGTTCGACCTCGAGCAGCTGCAATCGACGCAAAACTCGATCGACGGCTACAACCAGTTCCAGAGCCTGCTCACCGAACTGCAAGGCACGCTGGTCGGCGTCATCGCGGTTCCGTTCGCCACAGCGCTCTCCGGCATCACGTCCTCGAATACCGATGTCGCGTATATCTCGCCGACGGGCGGTACCAACTATGCGGTCGACGTGACCCAGCTCGCCCAGTCCCAGCAGCTCACCTCGCAGCTCGCCGCGGCCGACACAACCAACAGCAGCACCGACTCCGGCTCGCAGGACACGAGCGAAGTGCTGACCGGCGGCGGCACGATCAGCATCCAGACCGGCAACGTGGATACCACCAGCGGCAAGTTCACCGCCTCCGGATCGGCGGTCACCGTCAACGTCAGCGCGGGCTCGCACACCGACACGATCGACGGCACGCAGACGGTGGTGAACAACTACAGCCTTCAGGGCATCGCCGATGCGATCAACAATGCCAACGCCGGGGTGTCGGCCTCGGTGACCACCGATTCGAGCGGCAACTACCAGCTCGAGCTGACGAGCAGCAGCACCGGAGCCGAAAACGGCTTCCAGGTGACCGGCACCAGCACCGCGTCCGACGGGACCGGCTCGGTCGGACTGAGCGACTTCACCTACACCGCGACCGATACCACGAACTACACCGCGCAGGCGGCGCAGGACGCGGAGTATACGGTCAACGGTCAGCAATACGCTTCGCCGACCAACGACAGCGTGCCGGTGGCGGCGGGCATCAATATCAACTTGCTGACGGTGGGCAGCACCATCATCGGCGCGCCGCAGGCGCCGACCAACGTGGAGGACGCGGCGAACGACCTGGTCAGCACGGTCAACGGATTGTTCTCGTCGCTCCAGACGCTGTCCAGCGGACTGCTCGCCAGCAATCCCTCGATCGTCAACGAGTTCCAGAGCGACATCACTCAGGCGCTCAACGACCCCTACGGCTCGGGCAGCGAGGAGACGCTCTCCCAGCTCGGCATCACCCAAGGCTCGGACGGCAACTACTCGGTCAACACCTCGGAGCTCAGTACGGCGTTTGCCCAAGATCCGACCGGCGTGGAGAACGTGCTGTCGCAGGCGGCGAGCGCGCTGCTCCAGGTCGAGCAGCAGTACAACGGCCAGTACGGGCTGGTGACCACCCAGCTCACCAACCTGCAGAACCAGCAGACGCTCTACGAGGACGAGCTGGAAGTCGACGACCAGGTCAGCAACACCTCGACCCAGCAGGCGCAAGCCGCTGTCGACGCCTACAACCTGATCTCCGAGTCCGAAGGCGGCAGCGTGAGCCCGTACACCTCGGAGGTCTAGGCGCTCTACTCGCGCTGCCCGGCGGGGCGGCGCCGGAATCATCGGGGGCGCGGCGTGACCGTGACGCCGGCCGAAATCCTTGCCCGCCTGCTCTACCGCGACGCGCTGATGCTGGTCATCGACAAGCCGGCCGGACTGGCGGTGCACGCCGGCAGCCGCGCCGGCGACCATCTGGGGCGTTATCTCGACGCGCTGCGCTTCGGCCTGCCGCGCCCGCCCGAGCTGGCGCATCGCCTCGACAAGGATACCTCCGGCTGCCTGGTTCTGGGACGCCACCGCGCCGCGCTGCGGCGACTGGGCGCGCTGTTCGCCGCGGGCAAGGTCGACAAGGTCTACTGGGCGGTCGTGGTCGGCGCCCCGCCCGGCGAGGAGGGCGTGATCGTCCGGCCGCTGGCCAAGGTCGGTCCGGCCTGGAACTGGAAGATGCGCATCGACGAGGGCGGCGGACGCGCCTCGGCCACTGAATGGAAGTCGATGGGCCGCGCCGGACGCCTGTCTTGGCTCGAATGCCGTCCGCGCAGCGGACGCACCCACCAGATCCGCGTCCACCTTGCCTCGATCGGCTGTCCGATCGTCGGCGATGCGCAATACGGGCACGGCACCGCCGATCTGGAGGCCAGCCGGCTTCACCTGCACGCGCGTGCGATCTCGGTCCCGCTCTATCCCGGCAAGCCGCCGGTCGCGGTTACCGCGCCGGTGCCCAACCATATGCGGTCGGCGTTGACGGATTGCGGATGGGCGGGCGAATAATCCGCGTGGGCAGGAGGAGCGGGTGATGCGCGCGCTCATCCTCGGCGCGGGAGCGACCGGTGGATATTTCGGCGGCCGGATGGTCGAAGCCGGCGCCGACGCGACCTTCCTGGTGCGTGAGCGCCGCCGCGCCCAGCTCGCCGAGCAGGGCCTGCGCATCGCAAGCCCCGTCGGCGATTTCCAGGCCAAGGTCCGCGCGGTCCTGCGCGCGGAGATCGCCGCGCCCTACGATCTGGTGATCGTCAGCTGCAAGGCCTACGACCTCGACGACGCCATCGAGACCATCGCGCCCGCGGTGGGCGAGGGGACCGCGATCCTGCCGCTGCTCAACGGCATGCGCCATCTCGAACGGCTCGATTCGCGATTCGGCGCGGCGCGCGTGCTCGGCGGCCTGTGCGGCATCGCCGCCACGCTCGATGCCGACGGCACCGTCCGCCAGATGGGCAAGCTGCACTATCTCACCTATGGCGAGCGCGACGGCAGCACAAGCGCGCGGGTGGCGGAGGTCGAGAAGATGCTGCGCGGCGTCAAGTTCGACACCTGGCCGAGCGATCGGATCCTGGGCGAGATGTGGGAAAAATGGGTGCTGCTGGCGACGCTGGCCGCCGCCACCTGTCTGCTGCGGGGCGCGGTCGGCGATATCGTCGCGGCCAGCGCGGTTGAGTACACCGAGCGGCTGCTCGACGAGGTGCGCTCGATCGCCGCCGCCGCCGGCATCCCGCCGCGGGCGGACCATCTCGTCCGCACCCGCGCCGCGCTGACTGAGCCGGGCTCGACCTTCACCGCCTCGATGCTGCGCGATCTCGAACGCGGCGCGCGGGTGGAAGCCGATCACATCCTCGGCGATCTGCTCGCGCGCGGCCGGGCCAAGGGGCTGGACTCGCCCCTGCTCGCGCTGGCCTATGCCAATCTCAAGGTGTACGAGGCGCGGCGCCGGCGGGAGACGTAGGCGCAGCCGGCGGCATGTCGAGCCCGCGCTGGATCAGGCGCCGGCGCACCTCCTCGGTCACCCGCTCCATGTCGTCGAGCGGCGGATAGGTCCAGCTCTCGATCCGTCCTTCGAACGGCCGGGTGATTCCCTCGGCGGCGAGTCCTTCCGCGAATCGGCGGAACTTGGCCGAGCCGCCGGCCAGCCGCACCACATGCACCGGCCGGCCCGTCGCGGCCGCCTCGCAGATCATGTTGACGCTGTCCTCGGTGACCAGGAACGCGTCGGCATGCGCCAGATAGCCGAAATAGGGATTGGCGCTCGCGCCGTTCCAGATTTCGCCGGGCAGATCGCCGAGCGTCCGGCGCAGGATCGCTAGATTGGCCGCGCCGGTCCGCCGCGAGGGCGTGACCATCGTCGATCCGCCGCTCGCGCGGATCGCGGCCGCAAGATCGGCGGCAAAGCGCTGCGTGATATCGGGCGTGAG
>JASHSH010000378.1 GCA_030040955.1 Rhodospirillales bacterium | reverse complement strand
GAAAGCGCGCGCTCGATGTCGGGGATGCGCGCAACGCGCTCCCGGGCACCGGCGCGCGTCCCGTGCGCGGCGGCGAAGAACTGCACCGCGTCGAGCCGCGCCTCGATCGCGGCAGGGTCGGTGAGCGGGGCGGCGAGATGCGCGGCCAGCAATCGCGCGCCCGCGCCGGTGAGCGTGCGGTCGATCGCCCACAACAGGCTCCCGCGCCGTTCGCCGGCCAGCGTCTGGTCGAGTTCGAGATTGCGCCGGGTCGCGGCGTCGATCTCCATCGCCGCGCCCTGGGCGAGGCGGCGCGGGGGCGAGATGCGCGGCAGCCGTCCCTTCTGGGTCAGCTCGACATAGTCGACCAGCGCCCCGGCGGCGGCCAGTTCCGCGCGACTGAAGGCGCCGAACGCGTCGAGCGCTCGCACCGCGAAAAGCGCCTCCAGGCGGCGACGCGCATTCTCCGAATCGAAGCGCGCCGCGGGCAGCGGCGAAAGCGCGGCCCGCGAGCCGCCAAGCTGGCCGGCCAGCGCGGCATCGGCGGCCAGCCGCTCGGGAATGAGCAGCTCGCCCGGGGAAAGCCGGGCCAGCGCCGCGCCCAAGGCCGGGGCGGCCAGCGGCTGGGTGGTGAGCTCACCGGTCGAAATGTCGATCCAGGCCAGCCCGAGCGCGCGCTCGGCCTCGGCCAGCGCGGCCAAGTAATTGTGCCGGCGCGCTTCCAGCAGCGAATCCTCGGTGAGCGTGCCGGGCGTGATCAGCCGCACCACCGCGCGTTCGACCACCGACTTCGCGCCGCGCAAGCGCGCCGCCGCCGGGTCCTCCATCTGCTCGCAGACGGCGACCTTGAAGCCCTTCTTGATCAGCCGGGAGAGATAGGATTCGTGGCTGTGCACCGGCACCCCGCACATCGGGATGTCCTCGCCGGCATGGCGGCCGCGCCGGGTGAGCGCGATGTCGAGCGCGGCCGCGGCCTTCACCGCGTCGTCGAAGAACAGCTCGTAGAAATCGCCCATCCGGCAGAACAGCAGGCAGTCCGGATGCGCCCGCTTGATGGCGAGATACTGCGCCATCATCGGGGTGGCGAGCTCGCCCGCCGGAGCGGACGAATGCGGCGGGGCGGGCCGGGTTCCCTCCATGCTTGCCTGCGGAAACCGTGCGGGAAGGCGCGGACTCTAGCAGAGCGCCGCGCGGCGGGCCACGGGGGCGCGGCGGGCCACGGGGGCGCGGCGGGCCAGCGGGATTGACTCCTTGCTCGCTATCAGCGAGCATGCGGAATGGGCCTGCTGATCCCGCCGCGGGTCTACGCGCGGCTCGCGGCCATGCCCGGAAAGGAGGCCCGGCGGTTGCTCGGCCGGCTCGAGCGGATCGCGGCCGATCCAAGCGCCCGGCACCCGGGCGTGGTCGCGCTGGCGGGCGAACCCGGGAGCTTCCGCGTCCGCCAAGGCAACTGGCGGGCGGTATTTTCGATCGAGGAGGGCGACGTGATCGTGGATCGGATCGCGCATCGCCGGGAGGTGTATCGATGAACGAGATCAAGCCGCTGGCCGAAACCGAGAACACCGTCACGCTGCGCCGCGCCGACTGGACGGCGATGCTGGCCGCGCTCGACGAGGCATCCGACCGCGCCGCCATCGCCGCGCGCCGCGCCCGCGAGGCCGGCATGGGTCGCGACGCCGCGCGGCGGGATTATCTCAGCGGCGAGGAAGCGCGCCGGCTCCTCGACGGCGAGCATCCGCTGAAGCTCTGGCGCGAAAAGCGCGGGCTGACCCAGCGCGAACTCGCCGAAGCCGCGCAAGTCAGTCCGAGCTACTTGGCCGAAATCGAGCGCGAGGCGAAGCCGGGAAGCATGGATGCCCTGGCGAAGCTCGGCGCCGTTCTCGGCGTTTCGCCCGCGGATCTCGATGTGGCGCTGGCGCGGCGCCGCGATCCGGCATTCGGCCCGGCCTTCCTTCGCTACGCGTCGGCGGAGGGTGGCCTCGGTCGGGGCAGCCGGGGCGCGCCGATCGAGTCCGTGCGATTTCGCAACGTGGAGGCGGCGTTGGATCATGTCCGGCGCGACTGGGCACGCCTGCGCTACCACCCCCCCTTCCTGGTGGACGAAGGCCGGCGGCCGATCTACGGGATCGAGGAACTCTATGAGTTGATGGAACCCGAGACCATTGCTGCATTGCAGCGTCAGGCGCGGCGATAGGTTTCCGCGTCGACAAATTGCCGACGAATAGTCCCGCCGCCCCTACACTTCCGCCCGATTCTGTTGCAGAATACGGAAAATCAAGAAATGCGGCACAATCGCCGCGGCGAGGAAGGAACACGTCGGTGACGCGCGCGTTCGTAATCGTTTGCCGGCCGTCCGCCGAAGCGGGGCCTCGGCGCGGGCGCGTTTCCGTCAGGCGGAATTACGGCCATGGATGACGTGCAGAATCGGGGCGACCTCGCCCGCGAGGCGCTGGCCATGCATGCCGCCGGCCGGCCGGGCAAGATCGAGATCACGCCGACCAAGCCGCTCACCACCCAGCGCGACCTGTCGCTCGCTTACAGCCCCGGGGTCGCGGCGCCCTGCCTCTCGATCGCGCGCGATGCGGCCTATGCCTACGACTACACCGCCAAGGGCAACCTGGTCGCGGTGATCTCCAACGGCACCGCCGTGCTCGGGCTCGGCGATCTCGGCGCCGTCGCCTCCAAGCCGGTGATGGAGGGCAAGGCGGTCCTGTTCAAGCGCTTCGCCGATGTCGACGCGGTCGATCTCGAGATCGACACCCGCGACGTCGACGAATTCATCAACTGCGTGCGCTTCCTCAGCCCCACCTTCGGCGGCATCAATCTCGAGGACATCAAAGCGCCGGAATGCTTCATCATCGAGCAGCGGCTGCGCGAGCTGATGCCGATCCCGGTGTTCCACGACGACCAGCACGGCACCGCGATCATCGCCGCCGCCGGGCTGATCAACGCGCTGCACCTCACCGGGCGCGATTTGCGCACCGCGCGGATCGTGGTCAACGGCGCGGGCGCCGCCGCCATCGCCTGCATCGAGCTGATCAAGGCGATGGGCCTGCCGTCCGGCAACGTGATCATGTGCGACACCAAAGGCGTGGTCTACACGGGCCGCGCCGAGGGGATGAACCAGTGGAAGTCGGCGCATGCCGCGGAGACCGACGCGCGCGACCTGGCCCAGGCGCTGGCGGGCGCCGACGTGTTCTTCGGGCTGTCGGTGAAGGACGCGGTCAGCCCGGCGATGGTGCGCGCGATGGCCGAGCGGCCGATCGTATTCGCCATGGCCAATCCCGACCCCGAGATCCTGCCCGAGGCGGTGAAGTCGCTGCGCCCCGACGCCATCGTCGCCACCGGCCGGTCGGACTATCCGAACCAGATCAACAACGTGCTCGGCTTCCCCTACATCTT
Organism: Rhodospirillales bacterium; assembly: GCA_030040955.1. Lineage (GTDB taxonomy): Bacteria > Pseudomonadota > Alphaproteobacteria > Rhodospirillales > Magnetospirillaceae > JASHSH01. The sequence goes on along the minus strand of JASHSH010000378.1, from coordinate 118 downwards.
CCGCGACGCGCTCGACGTGCGCGCCAGCACGATCAACGACGCGATGAAGATCGCCGCCGCCGAGGCGCTGGCCGAACTCGCCCGCGAGGACGTGCCCGACGAGGTCGACGCCGCCTAT
>JASHSH010000034.1 GCA_030040955.1 Rhodospirillales bacterium | reverse complement strand
ATCACCGCGCGGTGCGGCCGCAGCAGGCGGGCGAGCGCGCGTTTCGACCGCTCGGTCTGGCCGGCGAGCGCCTTGCGGTAGGCGGGGGAATCGAGGCTGCCGATCGCGTCGGTCTCGTAGAGCGCGAGATATTTGCGCTCGGCCGAATGGGCGCGATAGCGCCGCGCGCTCAGGAAGCCGGGCAGCGACACCCGCTCGGCCAGGTGCTCGCGGTCGTACCAGTCGTCGATCTCGGCCTCGTCGGCCGGGGACGCGTCGCCCGCGACCAGCAGCATGCCCCTGCCCGTCCGGCCCATGGGCGCGCGCGCGACCGGACGGGGAGCGGAAGCGGGCGCTTCTACTGCGCCCACTCGCCCTTGAAGTCGGGGTGCTTGTCGAGCTCGGCCTTGGTGACCAGGGCCGGCAGCGGTCCGATCTTGTCGCTGTCGATCACCGGATCGACCTTCTTGCCGGCGAAGGCGTCGGCCAACGCCTGAACGCAATATTCGCCCATCGTCTTCGGGAAGAAGGCGATGGTGGCGCTCCAGCGGCCCTCGCGGATCTCCTTGATGCCGATCTCCGAGGCGCCGCCGCCGACCACGTACATCTTGCTGATGTCGAGACCGGCGTCCTTCACCGCCAGCGCGGCGCCGGCCATCATCTGGTCGCCCATCGCCATCATCGCGTCGATCTTCTTGTTGCCCTGGACCACGTTCTGCACGCCCGACATGGTCGCGTTCGGGTCGTAATTGCCCTCGACCGTGCCGACCACCTTGATGTTGGGATGCGACTTGAACACTTCGAGATAGGTCTGGTAGCGCAGATTGTCGAACGGATAGATTTTCTGCCCGACGATCACGATCACGTTGCAGGGATCCTTGCCCTCGCAATGCTTGACCACCTCGTCGGCGGAGACCTTGGCGCCGATCGCCGGGTTGGACGCCACCGTCGCGGTCAGGCCGGGAATTTGTGGTTCCAGCGTGTCGAGCTTGGGCCCGACCGGGAACAGGGTCACCACCACCTTGATGCCGGCGCCGATCGCGTCCTTCAGCGCGTTGGCGATGCCGACCGAATCGTTGGGTTCGAGAATGATCGCGTTGAACTTCTTCGACGCGACCAGGTCTTCCACCTGGTTGTATTGCTTGGTGGCGTTGAATTCGCCGTTGAAGACCTCGACGTCGATGTTGCCGAGCTTGGCGGCGCGCGCCTTCACGCCCTCCCAGATCGCCTGGTTGAAGCCGTTCTCGCTCGACGAGGCGAGGAAGGCGATCTTGTACTTGTCCGCCGCCTGCGAGGCGGACGGCGCGACCATCCAGGCGCACAGACCGACCGCCAGGGCGGACAGCGCACAGCGAAACGCGGCACGTTCGATCATCGGAAAACCCTCCCCTGCCCGACGAAGCCGATGCGCTCCGCGCCTCCCGCAGGAGCACGGAGCCGCTCCCCAAATCGACGCTTCTTGTCGACAAAGTGAATGCTGGAGCATAGGCCGCGGCGCCGCGCCGAGTCAATCGAGGGCGCGGCGAATCGCGCGCGATCCGCGCCTGCCGCAACCATCGCGGTAGCGCCCTACCCCGCCCGCAAGCGATGCGCGGGCCGGGCGCGGCGGAAATTCGCGACCCGACAAGTTCCGTGACGCGGCGTCGCGTTTTGGCTAGCCTCGCAACCGCCGTTTGTTTGCTGGCAGGGGGGCGCGGATGCGCATGCCGGGGATTGGGCGGTGCGCGGCGCCGCCGGCGGACTCGCCGTGCCGGTGAGGACGGTCGCCGGCCGTCACGGCTCGTTCCTGTGCATCGACACCGATACCTATGTCGGCCGCTCGCTGCTCGCCTACGGCGAATATTCGGAGGCCGAGGCCGCGCTGCTGCTCGCGCTGATCGGGCCGGGCGCTGTGGTGGTGGAGGGCGGCGCCAATATCGGCGCGCTCACCGTGCCGATGGCCAAGGCGGCGGGACGCGCGGGACGGGTCTATGCCTTCGAGCCGCAGCGGCTGATCTTCCACCTGCTGTGCGGCAATCTCGCGCTCAACGAGATCGAGAACACGCACGCCTTCGCCATGGCGCTGGGCGACAGGCCGGGCCAGGCCCGGATTCCCCTCACCTCCTACGCCGAGTCCGCGAATTTCGGCGGCATCGCGGCCGGCGACGGGAGCGGGCCGGGCGAGGCGGTCTCGGTCGGCACGGTGGACGCGCTGCGCCTGCCCCGCCTCGACCTGCTCAAGGCGGATGTCGAGGGCGCCGAGACGCAGCTGCTGCGCGGCGCCGCCGACACCATCGCGCGCTGCCGCCCCGTGCTCTATGTGGAGAACGACCGCAAGGCCGCGAGTCCCGGGCTGCTCGACCTGGTGCGCGGCATGGGCTACGCGGCCTGGTGGCACACGCCGCGCCTGTTCAACGCGGACAATTTCGCCCACAACCGGGCCGACATTTTCGGACCCACGGCGTCGATCAATATCCTGTGCGTGCCGGATGGAGCCGCCGCTCCGAACATCGCCGGCCTGCGCCCGGTGCGCGACCGCGAGGAATGGCCGATCTGAAGGCGCGGGCGAGGGTTCCCCGGCCGCTTCTTTCCGGCTAGCTTCGCCGCATGCGGGTGTGGATCAAGGATCCGCTCGCCATCCTGGCCGAGGGCGCGGAGCGCGGCGTCGTGGTCGAGGATGCGCGGATCGCCGAGCTGGTGCCCGAGGGGCGCGAGCCGAGGCGGCCGGTCGACACGCGATTCGAGGCCGGCGCGCACGTCGTCCTGCCTGGACTGATCAACACGCACCACCATTTCTACCAGACGCTGACCCGCGCGCTGCCCGCCGCGCTCGACAAGAAGCTGTTCCCGTGGCTGCAGGCGCTCTATCCGGTGTGGGCGCGGATCGACGCCGAGGCGCTGGCCTCGGCCGCGCGGGTGGCGATGGCCGAGCTGCTGCTGTCGGGATGCACCGCCAGCTCGGACCATCATTACGTCTTCCCGAAGGGACTCGAGCGGGCCATCGACATCGAAGCGGAGGCCGCGCGCGAGCTCGGCATCCGGGTGACTCTCACCCGCGGCTCGATGAACCTGTCGCACAAGGACGGCGGGCTTCCCCCCGACTCGGTGGTGCAGGACGAGGATGCGATCCTGGCCGACAGCGAGCGCCTGGCCGCGGCCCATCACGACCGCGGCGACGGCGCCATGGTGCGCATCGCGCTCGCCCCCTGCTCGCCCTTCTCGGTCACCCGCTCGCTGATGCGGCGCACCGCCGAGCTGGCCGAGCGGCTCGATCTGCGCCTGCACACCCATCTCGCCGAGACCCAGGACGAGAACGATTTCTGCGCCCAGCGCTTCGGCTGCCGCCCGCTCGACTATCTCGAAGATTGCGGCTGGCTGGGTCCGCGCACCTGGCTCGCGCACGGCATTCATTTCGACGAGGACGAGATCGGCCGCCTGGCGCGCGCCGGCACTTGCGTGACCCATTGCCCGTGCAGCAACCAGTATCTCGCTTCCGGCATCTGCCCGGTGCACGGGATGGAGCAGGCGGGCGTGCGCGTGGGACTCGGCGTCGACGGATCTGCGTCGAACAATGCCTCCAACCTGATCGCGGAGGTGCGCGCGGCGATGCTGCTGCAAAAGCTGCGCTACGGCGCCGAGCGGATCGGATTTCGCGACGCGCTGCGCTGGGCCACGGCGGGCTCGGCCGCCTGCCTGGGTCGGCGCGACATCGGCGCGATCGAGGTCGGGCGGCAGGCCGATCTCGCGCTGTTCCGGCTCGACGAGCTGCGCTTCGCCGGCCATGCCGATCCGCTCGCCGCGCTGGTCGTCTGCGGGGCGCAGCGGGCCGACCGGGTGATGGTGGCGGGAATCTGGCGGGTGGAGGGCGGCGCCATCCCCGGCCTCGATCTGGATGCGCTGATCGCGCGGCAGCAACGCGCGGCGCGCAGGCTGGCCGCGGGCATTTCGTGATTGACCCCGCGCGCGGCCGGTCGGTATCGTTCTCGGGCGACGGTTCCCCGCGAGGGGATCGAAAGGGAACGCGGTCAGCCCTTCGGGGCGAAGCCGCGGCTGCCCGCGCAACTGTGGGCGGCGAGTTGGGCGCCAACGGCCACTGGGCAACCGGGAAGGCGGCGCCGGACGCCGAGCCGCGAGCCAGGAGACCTGCCGTCGCACGTGGTCAACGCAGACGCATCGGACGGGGTGTTCCGGTGGGGGTCTCCGGGTGTTCCCGGACAACCTCTTTTGCGGTGACGAGGGCAGAACCGCGGAGGCAATTCCCATGATCGACGGACTGTTCCGGGTGTTCAACGACGGAACCTCGGATACGCGCGACAAAATCTTCGGCATGTACGGCGTGCTGATCGCCCTGAACCTGGTCGCCTGGGCCTGGGCCCTGCTCACCTTCAGCGGCAACGCGGAGATGCTGGGCGCCTGCCTGCTCGCCTACAGCTTCGGCCTGCGCCACGCCTTCGACGCCGATCATATCGCCGCGATCGACAATGTGACGCGCAAGATGATGCAGGAGGGCCGCCGCCCGATCTCGGTCGGCTTCTTCTTCTCGCTCGGCCATTCCATGGTGGTCATCCTGCTCGCCGTCGGCATCGCGATCACCGCGGCGGCGATCAAGGATCATTTCGACGATCTGAAGGATTTGGGCGGCGTCGTCGGGACGCTGGTCTCGGCGCTGTTCCTGTTCGCCATCGCCGGCGCCAACATCCTGGTGTTGCGGGGCGTGTGGCGCGCGTTCCGGACGGTTCGGCGCGGCGGCGGGCTGGTCGAGGACGACCTCGACATGCTGCTGGCCAACCGGGGCCTGCTCGCGCGCCTGTTCAAGCGGCTGTTCCGCCTGATCGAGCACAGCTGGCAGATGTTCCCGCTCGGCTTCCTGTTCGGGCTGGGCTTCGACACCGCGACCGAAGTCGGGCTGCTCGGCATCTCGGCCGCGGAAGCGGCGAAGGGCGTCTCGATCTGGTCGATCCTGGTCTTCCCGGTCCTGTTCACCGCCGGCATGAGCCTGGTCGACTCGACCGACGGCGTGCTGATGACCGGCGCCTATGGCTGGGCCTTCGTCAAGCCGATCCGCAAGCTCTACTACAACCTGACCATCACCTTCGTCTCGGTGGTGGTGGCGGTGGTGATCGGCGGCATCGAGGCGCTCGGGCTGATCGGCGACCAGCTGGGCCTCGCGGGCGCGTTCTGGGACGGGATCGGCGCGCTCAACGACAATTTCGGCACGCTCGGCTACGTCATCGTCGGGCTGTTCATGGCAAGCTGGCTGATCTCGACCGTGATCTACAAGGTAAAGCGCTACGACGAGATCGAGGCCGGGGCCTAGGGCGGTCGAAGTGTTCGAAACGCCGGAGCGGGCCCGGGCGGCGCGCTCCGGCGTTTCCGTCCGCTGCGTCGAATCGATCGCCACGATTCCCGCGGCGGCCTGGGACGCCTGCGCCGGCGCCGACAATCCCTTCGTCGGCCACCCTTTCCTGCTCGCGCTCGAGGAATCCGGCTCGGTGGCCGAGGCGACCGGCTGGTCGCCCTATCATCTCGCCGCCGAGGACGCGGCCGGCGATCTCGTCGCCTGCGCGCCGCTCTATCTCAAGAGCCATTCCTACGGCGAATATGTGTTCGACTGGGGCTGGGCCGAGGCCTGGCAGCGGGCCGGCAAGCGCTATTACCCGAAGCTGCAATGCGCGGTGCCGTTCACCCCGGTGGCCGGGCCGCGGCTGATGGTGCGCCCCGGCCAGCCCTCGGCGATGCTGGCGCCCGCGCTCGGCGACGTGATGGTGGGGCTGGTCGAGCGCGGCAAGCTTTCCTCGGCGCACGTGACCTTCGCCTCCGAGGCGCAGGCGCGCCTGCTCGCCGAGCGCGGCTGGCTGCTGCGCATGGGCGAGCAGTTCCACTGGCACAATCGCGGCTATGCGAGCTTCGACGCGTTCCTCGACACGCTCTCCTCGCGCAAGCGCAAGGCGATCCGGCGCGAACGCGAGGGCGCCCGCGCGCATGGCTTCGTCCTGCGCACGCTTTCGGGTCCGGAGATCGACGCGGCGCGCTGGGACGCCTTCCACCGCTTCTACTGCAACACCATCGACCGCAAATGGGGCCATCCCTATCTCACTCGGGAATTCTGGTCCCGCATCGGCGCGACGATGGGCGACAAGGTCGCATTGATGGTGGCCGAGCGCGACGGCGAGACGGTGGCCTGCGCGCTCAATATCGAGGGCGGCGACACGCTGTATGGCCGCACCTGGGGCGCGGCGGGCGATTTCCGCTTCCTGCATTTCGAGCTGTGCTACTACCGCGCCATCGAACACGCGATCGCGCGCGGCCTTGCCCGGGTCGAGGCCGGCGCCCAGGGCGAGCACAAGATCAGCCGCGGCTATCTTCCCGTGTCCACCTGGAGCGCGCATTGGATCGCGGATGCGAGCCTGCGCCGCGCGGTTTCCCGCTTCCTCGAAGCCGAACGCAAGATGCTGGCCGAGGCGATGGCGGCGCAGTCCGAGGCGGGGCCCTACCGGCGCGAAGCGGACTGACCGCTTCGGCTCAGAAGTGCAGGAAGTAGACCAGGCCCTTCATGCGGTCGGAGACCGCGGAGGGCCGCGGCCAAGCCTCGGCGAGCAGGTCGCCGGTGCGGTATTCCTGGTACAGCGTGTTGCTGACCAGATGGTGCATGATCGCCAGGAAGTTCGGCGAATCCTTGATGCCGAACCAGCGCGACTCGCTCGACTTCAGCGCCTTCACCGCCGGCGTGTCGCTGTTCTGCAAGGTGAGCTGGCCGTCGAAGGATTCCGCCTTGCGCGGCGTGATCAGGAACATGATCGTCCGCGTGCTCTCCAGCTTCTGCTCGGTGCCGAAGAAGTATTGCAGGATCGGCGTGTCGCCGATCAGCGGCACCTGGTCGCGGGTGAGCTGGGTTTGCCGCTCGGACAGGCCGCTCATGATCAGCGTGCTGCCCATCTTCACTACCGCGGTGGATGCCATCTCGACGTCGGAGATCTCGACCGCGTTGGCGAAGCCCTCGGCGTTGACCTCGACGGGGGTGAAGAAGGACCGGCCGGCCTTGACCGCGAGGATCAGATTGTCGTCGTCGATGAAGGTGGGCGTGATGCTGACATTGAGGCCGATGGCCTTGTCCTGGAGGTTGGCGGCGAACTGGCCGACCACCTGGACGGTGAGGGTGAAGCCGGCGGAGAAGGTGGAGGGCTGCTGGTCGATCA
>JASHSH010000377.1 GCA_030040955.1 Rhodospirillales bacterium | reverse complement strand
GCGCGACCTAGGCTCGCGCCGCCTTTCAACCGGCCGGGAAGCTCGCATGTCGGGCAAGAAAATCCGTCTCGACCAACTCGACATGAAGGCGCGCTTCGCCACCCAGGCGGAGTACGAGGCGCGGCTGGCCGAGCTGCAGCGGCGCATGCTGCACGTCCAGCAGGCCTATTACCACGAGAAGCGCCGCGCGGTGATCCTGTTCGAGGGCTGGGACGCCGCCGGCAAGGGCGGCGCCATCCGCCGGCTGATCGAGCCGCTCGATCCGCGCGGCTGCATCGTCTGGCCGATCGGCCCGCCGACGCCCGACGAGCAGGGCCGCCATTATCTCTACCGCTTCTGGACCCGGCTGCCGGTGCCGGGAACGCTGGCGGTGTTCGACCGCTCCTGGTACGGCCGCGTCCTGGTCGAGCGCGTCGAGGGGCTGGTCAGGCACAAGGCCTGGCGCCGCGCCTATGACGAGATCAACGAGTTCGAACGAATGCTGACCGACGACGGGGTCCGCGTGGTGAAGCTGTTCCTGCACATCACGGCGGACGAGCAGCTGCGCCGCTTCGCCGAGCGCCTGCGCAATCCCTACAAGCGCTGGAAGCTGACCGAGGAAGACATCCGCAACCGCGAAAAGGGAAGCGAGTATCTGGAGGCGATCGAGGAGATGTTCGACCGCACCTCGACCGAGCGGGCGCCCTGGCGCGCCATCGCCGCGAACTACAAATGGCAGGCCCGCACCGCGGTGCTGGAGGCGGTGACCGAGCATCTGTCGGCGGGGGTGAACCTGGTCCCGCCGCCGCTCGACCCGGCCGTGCAGCGTGCCGCCGCCCGGCGGCTGGGGCTCGACATCGACGCGATCCTCGGCGGCAAGCGGAACGGAAGCGCGCGGGCGGCGAAGAAGCGAGGCAAGCGAGCGCGGGCGAGCTAGTCCGGCGCCGGCTTGTACAGGCGCGGGTCCTTCAGCGCGGCGACCGAGATCATCTTGGCGGCGGTGGGATCGCCCACGCGCACCAGCCGCGCATGCGCGATTCCCTCGCGGTCGGTGGTGAGCCCCAGCACTTCCCACACCGAGGACGAGTCGGTTTGCCGGTACTTCTGTCCCGGCAGGACTTCGCGCCGCGCCATGACCCTGTCATTCCCTCGATGCCGGCGGCCGCGCCGCTTCGCCGCGGGCCGGCCGGCTTCCGCTGCGCCAAATTTCCGGTCTTGGCCTGGACATGCCGGCGCGTCCGTCCGACGGCTGCATTGTCGCAAAGCCGGGCGCGAATGGAAAGGGGAGGCGGGCGTCGCGCGCGACCCGGGGCGCGGCAACTTCCTCCTTGCAATGGAACTGCCATCGCGTATCATCCGCACTCCCCAATCCGGCCCATGCGCCGGCGGACGCGGGCGTAGCTCAGGGGTAGAGCACAACCTTGCCAAGGTTGGGGTCGAGGGTTCGAATCCCTTCGCCCGCTCCAAATCATTCGGATCGCAGGAATCGAGGTGGCGGGCGCGCGAAGCCTCAAGCGCGTCCGAGCATGGTCACGCCCGCGGCGGCCGCGGCGACGGACAGGTCCTCGTCCAGGGTCGCGAGCGGAAGCGAAGCGCGCAGCGCCAACTCGAGATAGGCCGCATCGTAGAGCGTGAGGCGGAAGCGGTCGGCGAGATCGAGCGTCGCGGCCCAGGCGTGTCGATCGGTGTTCTGGTCGGCGACGATATGAAGCGAGCCGAGATCGGCCAGGGCCGCGCGGCGGAAACGAACATCGATGCGCTTGCGACGCAAGGCGACCGTGAGGGCATTGGCGACTTCGAGGCGCCACAAAGCGGGCACGACCGCCCCGTTTTCGGCGACGCGGTCGAACACGGCGCGGATGCCGTCGGTCGCCTCCTCCCCGAAGATCCAGGCGAGCGCGGCGGAGCTGTCCAGCACCAGGCTCACGGGCGTCCATCGTCGCGGTAGGATTTCCACTCCGACCAGACGAAGGGACCCAGCTTGCGCCGCTCGGCGCGCGCGCGGATGCGGCGCAGGGCGGCGCGGGCCTGCTCCCGGTCGAAGGCCGGACGCGCGGGAACCAGCCGGGCCACCTCGCGGCCATGCCGGGTGATGGCAACCTCCTCGCCCGCCTCGACCAGGTCGAGGAGGTGTCCCAGGCGATTTTTGGCCTCGAACGCACCGAATTCGCGCATGTCCGCTTGTCTCAATCTAGCTTAATCTAGCTTACTTAAGAATATGCCAAGCCGCCCCGCGGGTCCATTTCTTTCCGCTCGCGAATTTCCGGACAGGAAATGCCCGCCGAATATCAACTTCAGCGCGGGAGCGTCGCGCCTCAGGGCCTGACCTCGACATAGTCGACGACCTTCCTCACCCCGTCGCCGTCGGCGGCGCGGGCCTGCTCGCGGTCGAAGGCCGGACGCGCGGGAACCAGCCGGGCCACCTCGCGGCCATGCCGGGTGATGGCAACCTCCTCGCCCGCCTCGACCAGGTCGAGGAGGTGTCCCAGGCGATTTTTGGCCTCGAACGCACCGAATTCGCGCATGTCCGGTCCTATCCATCCAGCTTAAGCTAGCTTAATCAACGATACGCGAGATCCCTCAGTCGGTCCAAATATTTTCCACTGGCGTCTTCCTCGGTCGCGTGCGGACGCGAAATCATTTTCGAGATTAGGCAACTGGCTTTCCCATTCGATGCCGCCATACTAGGC
>JASHSH010000376.1 GCA_030040955.1 Rhodospirillales bacterium | reverse complement strand
GAAAGTGTGCGGCCTCGGCGATCGCTTGCGTTCGCGCGTAGTCGCGTTCGCGCCAGCGGCCGACTTCGACACCCAGGCCCGCGAACGCCGCAAGATCGGGCAGTAGCAGCGCGGCACTCAGCCGCAGCGAGAGACGATGCGCGAAGAATCGGACGCGCGAGGGGAACACGGGCTGCGCGCGGAGCAGCGCGAAGATTTCCGCGACCGCGCCGTCGCGCTCGGTCGAGGCGTAGAGCACATCGAAGCTTCCGTCGCTCCAGCGTCCCCGGGATCGGCTTGGCAGCAGCGGGTCGCGGCCCTCGCGCACCACGCGCCACGCTTCGCCCGCCCAAGCCGCGCGGGGGAACCCATCGATCGCGTCGAGCAGCCGGATGTCGCGCGGCGGCCGCGGGCCGGGCGCGTCGGTCAGCTATAGGCTCCCGATTCCAGGCTCTCGATCGCGGCGAGCACGTCTTCGGTTCGGCCGGCATTGATGCGATCGATCGCCCGCGCGCCGTCGAGCATCGGATGCGGCGCGTGCAGCCAAAGCCGAGCCTCGTCGGCGCTGTAGAACTCGGCCAGCCGGTCGACCACATAGCGCAGCTCGGCCATCCGCGTCTGCGTCTTGAGATCGGGCACCGCCTTGCCGCTCGACCAGCGCGAGACCGTCGCGGGCGAGACATCCATCATGTTGGCGATGTCCTTGCCTTGCAGCCCGCCCTCGTCGTGCAGCGTGCGAAGGATCCTGGCGACGGCCGATTGCAAACCGAGACCTCCATGTTCACGCGATCACTAGACTTACATATTAGTTACACAAATGTCGATATATGCAAGCAGAATGCAATCGTTGCGACAGGACCAGAATTCTTGTAAAGCCAACACCTTGCAAGTCGCCCGCGCGCCGTCGACGAGGCGAAGAGGGGCACAAAAACGGGGGGACTCCATGTCGCCGCGTGCATCCATCGCCATCCTCGCGGGAGCGGCGCTCGTCGCCGGCGCGGCGCTCGCCGCCGGACCGGGCGATGAAGCGGGCCCGGCCTCGGTCGAGAAGCTCGCGGTCGAATCGCTCACCATCTCGGACCATCAGTTCCTGCTCGGCGAGGCCGAGGGCAAGCGCGTCACGCTTTCGGGCGAGCTGCATCTGGTCGATTCCAAGCATCGCCAGCCGGTGGTGGTGCTGATGCACGGCTCGGGCGGCCTCTCGCCAAACGAGCCGATCTGGGCGCGCCAGTTCGCCGAGCTGGGCGTCGGGGCGTTCATCCTCGACGGGTTCGGCGGCCGCGGCCTCACCTCCACGGTGACCGACCAGGCGCAGCTCGGCCGCCTCAATTTCATCCTCGATCTCTACCGCTCGCTCGACATGCTGGCGAAGAACCCGCGCGTCGATCCCTCGCGCATCGCGGTGATGGGCTTCTCGCGCGGCGGCCAGGCCGCGCTCTATGCCAGCCTGGAGCGGTTCAACCTGCTGTGGAACCGTTCGGGCGCGCAGTTCGCCGCCTATATCCCGCTCTATCCCGACTGCGCGATGCGCTTCATCGGCGACGACCGGGTGCAGCCGCGCCCGATCCGCATCCTGCACGGCGCCGACGATGATTACGATCCGCCGGCCAGCTGCCGCGCCTATGTCGAGCGGCTGCGCGCGGCCAGGCGCGACGTCACCATCACCCTCTATCCGCGCAGCGCGCACGGATTCGATTCGCCGTCCGGCGGCCAGGTCGTCGAGGTGCCGCAAGCGCAGACCCTGCGCAACTGCCATATCATCGAGACGAAGCCCGGCCTGCTGGTCGACGAAGCCACCGGCGCGCCCTTCTCCTATGCATCGCCTTGCGTCGAGCGCGGCACCCATGTGGGCGGCAATCCCGAGGCCGCCCAGCAGGCCCGCCGCGACGTCGCCGACTTTTTGGTCGAGACCTTCCGCCTGGCGAAGGAACGCTAAGTCGTCTCCGCCGCGCCCTTCATCAGCGCGCGGAAGGCCCAGAAGCAGGCCGCCGCCGCCGCCGCCCACAGCACGAGAATGCGCGAGGTCGGCAGGTTCGGGATCAGCAGGAAGGCGGTCGCCATCACGCCGGTGATGTTCCCCACCGTGCTCACCCCGTAGATGATCCCGGCCGAGAGCCCGCCGCCGCCGCCGCGCCGGCTCAATAGCTCGATGAACAGCGGCAGCACGGCGGACAGCGCCATCACCGGCACGAAGAACAGCAGCGGACAGGCGAGCGCGAGCGCGATCGCGAGATCGGGAAAGGCGCTGTCGATCGCTTGCAGGCTCGCATGTCCGGCGAAGGCGGTGAAGGCGAAGCCCGCCGTCCCGATCACGCCGAACACCGCCGCCGCGCGCGCGATTCCACTCGCGCCGCCGCGCGAGCAGGCGCCGCCCGCCAGCGCGCCGATGCTGAAGGCGGCGAGGAAGGTCGAGATGATGAACGCCCAGACGAAGAGCGTGGTGCCGAAAAAGGGCGCGAGCTGGCGCGAGGCCACCAGCTGGAACCCCATGCTGAGGAAGCCCTGGACGAAGGAGGCGGCGACCACCGGCGCGATGCGCGACCAAGTGCCGCCGGACGCGCGCGCTGGCGCTTGCGCGGGCTCAGTGCCGCTCAAGGCCCAGGAACTCGGTCGGCGCGAAATCGTCGGTCAGCAGGGTGGCCTTGTCCTCCCCCGCGATCGGAGTCTGGCTCGCCTTGATCTCGCCCGCATCGACGCTCCAGCGCGCGAGCCGGGTCAGCGGAGTCGGATCGGCCGCCGCCAGGGCCGCGCCCAGCGGCAGGGTCGGCGGGTTCGCCGCCATCATCTCGATATTGCCGCGATCCTTCACCGAGAGATATACCGCGTTGGGGAACACGCTCGCCAGCGTGGCCGCGATCGAGGCGAGCAGCGGCGGCGCGGCGATCACATTGGCGACGAACACGCCGTCGGGCGCGAGATGCGCGCGCACCAGGCGGAAAAATTCCTGCGTGGTCAGGTGCGGCGGGATCTGGCTGTTGCGCACGAACGCGTCCATCACGATCCAGTCGTAGCGCGCCTCGGTCTGGCGCAGATAGCGCCGCCCGTCGCCCAGCGCCACCTTGTCGCGCGGCCCTTCGGCGAAATCGGCGTAGCGCTTGGCGAGATCGAGGATCATCGGGTCGATCTCGACCGTGGTCAGTTGCGCGTCCGGGAAGGCGATGTCGAACAGCCGGTTGAACGCGCCGGCGCCGAGCCCGATGTTCAGCACGCTGGCGGGGCGCGGCTTCAGCAGCGCGGGCGCGAACAGGTAGCTCGTGTAGCTCACCAACTGCCGCGCGGGATCGGCGAGATCGACCGCCGAGACGGTGCCGCCATTCTCGAGACGGCGGAACGAGACCACCGTGCCGATCTTGTTGACGATCACATAATTGTAGAGGGATTCGTGCACCTCCTCGCCGGACGCCTGCGAAGCGGCGCGGGCCGAAGGCGCCGGGCCGAGCGCCAAAATCGCGAGCAGGGCGAGGGCGAAAGGAAGGGCGGGCAAGGTGCGGGAATTCGCGCCGTCCGGCCTTGCCAACATGGTCCGATCCTCTCCCGTGCGTCCGCGTGGCCGGTCCGGACTACACCGACCCGCGCGCGACCACCGGGCATTCGACCTTGATCTGCATCGGCCGGCTCGCCGGGCGCGCCGCGTGGTCGAGCAGATATTCCGCCGCGAGCGTGCCCATTTCGAGATGGGGCAGCAGCACGGTGGTCAGCGGCGGATGCAGATGCTGCGCGATCTCGCGGTCGTCATAGCCGATCACCGCCACATCGGCCGGAATGCGCAGACCCCGCTCCTTCAGCGCCTCGTAGCAACCCAGCGCCATCAGATCGTTGGCGCAGAAGATCGCGGTCGGCGGCCGCTCCAGTTCCATCAATTCCCGGGTGCGGCGATAGCCCTCCAAGGGCTGCCAGTTGCCGTCGCGCACCAGCTCGGGATCGAAGGGCAGGTCGGCGGTGGCCAGCGCCTGGCGGTAGCCCTTGAGGCGGTCGCGCGAGGCGTCCATGCGCGGCTCGCCGTTGATATAGCCGATGCGGGTGTGGCCGGCGCGCAGCAGATAGGCGGTGGCGGCATGTCCCCCGGCCACCTCGCCCGGCACGATCGAGGGCAGCGAGCGGT
>JASHSH010000375.1 GCA_030040955.1 Rhodospirillales bacterium | reverse complement strand
GCGCCCAATAGCAACTCGTCCTGCACGGCCTCCGATAGCGCAGCGTATTCGATATAGAACTCGTCCGCGAAGGCTACGGCCCACGCCATGTGGACATAACTCTCAGGTTATATTCTGTCAAGCATGATTCAGCCGCTCTGCCGCAACGGAACCACTTGCGCCTTATCTCTCTTGCCCTGCGCGCAAAACCTCGCCCAAGCAGCCATCAGCCGTTGGCGCTTCTCGAAGAGGTCGCCGCGGCGATATGCGCCCTCTACATCGTCGGGAACCGTGTGGGCGAGGGCCATTTCGGCGACCTCGTTCGGAAAATTCGTCCGCTCCGCCGCCCAATCGCGGAAGGTGGACCGGAATCCGTGCGCCGTGATGTCGCCGCGGCCCAGGCGGCGCAAGAGCATGAGGAACGCCATGTTCGAGAGCGGCTTGTCGCGCCTCGCGCCCGGAAAGACGAGCGTCGGCCTGGATTCCTCATCCAAGGCATCTCGCTTGCGCTTCGCCTCGTTCAGGATGGCGCGCGCCTCGTCGCTCAAGGGCACGCGGTGCTGCTTGCCGGACTTCCTCATTCGCTCCGCGGGCACGGTCCACACCGAGCCGTCGAGGTCGAACTCGTTCCAGGGCGCGTTCAGGATTTCGGTGGTGCGCGCGGCGGTGAGGATCAAAAGCTCGAGAGCGCGCGCGGCCGTGCCTTCTTGCGCTCTCAGCGCTGCCATGAAGTCGCCGATCTCGTCATAGGGCAGGGCAGGGTGGTGCGCGACCCTGCGGATTTTGGACCGCGCCGGCAGCAGCACCTCGAGATGCCCCTTCCACCGGGCCGGGTTCTCGCCCTCGCGGTAGCCGCGCACCTTGGCCCAATCGAGGATCGCCTCGATGCGCTGGCGCACACGGCCGGCGGTCTCCGGCTTCTCGTTCCAGATCGGCTCGAGCACCTTCACGACCAGGTTCGTGTCGATGTCTTTGACCGCGAGCGCGCCCAAGACCGGCTCGGCGTAAGTAGCGAGCGTCGCCTTCCACAGCGCTTCGACCTTCGCGCCCTTCCACGCCTTGCTGTGGGACGCGATATAGCTCGCGGCCGCATCCTTGAACGTGATGCCTTTGGCCGCCTCGAGCAACGCTTGCGCTTTCGCCTCTCGCTTGGCGTCGATCGGGTCGACGCCATTGTGACGCATCCGCTTCGCCTCCAGCAGCCGGTCCCGCGCCTCGGCCAGCCCATAGAGCTTGAGCGGCCCGAGGCCCATGTAGCGGGCGCGCCCGGCCAGCATGTAGCGATAGACCCAGCTCGCGCCGCCATTGGTGACGCGTAGATAGAGCCCGTCACCGTCGGGGTAGAAACCCGCTTGCTTGGCGACGTGCGCGACAGTCAGAGCTGTGAGCTTTCCGGTCGTCCTGGCCACAGAGGGATTATAACTGATATCCACAAATGGGTCCACAAGGGTGAGGCGAACGTCGGCGAACGCCGGGGAACGTCGGCGGACGCTACGACCCGCAAGAAATCCTTACATCACAGGCATATTCTGAAAAATGAAGGGGCTGAACCGCGATTCAGCCCCTTCGCTATCTGGCTCCCAGGGAGGGATTCGAACCCCCGACCAAGCGGTTAACAGCCGCTTGCTCTACCGCTGAGCTACCTGGGAATGGCGGCCTGGCGGCGCGCCGCATTCCGCATCACGACCGAACGGGACCCGCGGCCGGTCCGACAGGGCTCGCCGCGCTTGCCTTCCTCCGCGACTTGCGTTGCGCGGATGCGCGGCGGGACGTGGAGGCCGAGGCCGGAATTGAACCGACGTACGAGGATTTGCAGTCCTCTGCATAGCCACTCTGCCACCCGGCCCCTGTCCGGGGGCGCCGGGGCGCCGTCCGGTCGTGAGGCGCGGTTATAGACAAGCCATATCCAGGGGTCAAGAAACCGGCCCCTTGCGCGCGGGCCGCGCCTGGCGCGCTTCGGCCCCGGCCGCGACATAGCGGGCGAGGCCGGCGGCGAGATGGTCGAAGGCGAGGCGCAGCCGCGCGTCGGCGCGCTGATCCTCGTGCATCGCCAGCCACATCTCCAGCTCGAACCGGATTTCGTCCGCGAGCACCGGCACCAGATCGGGATCGCGGCCCGCGATCGCCGTCTGGCAGCCGCCGATGCCCAGCCCCGCGCGCAGAGCCGCGAGCTGAACCAGGTCGCCATCGCTGCGGAAGGCGAAACTTTCGCGACTCACCCGGAAGCGCGCGACCTCGATGCCGCGCCAGGAACTGTCGTCGCGGTCGAAACCGATGATCGCATGGCCGGCGAGGTCGGCGAGGCTTCGCGGCGTGCCACGCCGGGCCAGATAGTCCCGCCGCGCATACATGCCGATCGGCACAGCACCGATGCGCCGGGCGAGCAGGGCCTCCTGCGCGGGCCTGGTCATGCGCACCGCGATGTCGGCGTCGCGGCGCAGCAGATCCTCGATCCGGTTGCTCGGCGCCAGTTCGATCGCGATGCCGCGATGGCTGTCCTGGAACGCGGCGAGGATCGGCGGCAACACCTCGGCCGATACGATCTCGCTCGCGGTGATGCGCACGGTTCCCTTCGAGGCATCCGCCGCGCCCGAGGCCGCGCGCTGGAACGCCTCGGCGGCGGCGGCCATCGCCTCGGCATGCGGCAGCAGGGTCTCCGCGGCTGGCGTCGGCGCCAGACCTTGCGGCGAGCGGGTGAACAGGACCGCGCCGATCTGGCGCTCGAGCGCGGCGATCTGCCGGCCGAGCGTCGGCTGCGTGAGGCGCAAGGCGCGCGCGGCCGCCGACAGGCTTCCCTCGCGCATCACGGCGCGAAAAGCGCGGTAGAGCTGCCAGTCGGGTGCCTCGCTTACCATACATATATGTATGACGGCTGCACTGAGATATGCAATATTGTTTTTCTCGCGCATGGGGCATGTTGGTTCCGCGAGCCCGGTCGGGGCCCTACGATGGAGGCGAAGATGACGAAGACGGTGCTGGTTCTGGGCGCGACGGGCGGGGTCGGCGGCGCGGTCGCCGAGGCGATGGCGCGGAACGGCTGGCGGGTGCGCGCGCTGCACCGCGATCCCGAGGCGGCTCGGCGGCGCGCGGGCGCGCTCGACGGCATCGAGTGGATCGCGGGCGACGCGATGGACCGCGACGCGATCGTGGCGGCGGCGCAGGGCGCGCAGGCGATCTTCCACGGGCTCAATCCGCCGAAATATCGCAACTGGCGCGGCCTCGCCATGCCGATGCTGGCGAATTCGATCGAAGCGGCGCGGCAATCGGGCGCGCGGCTTTTGTTCCCCGGCAATGTCTACAACTACGGTCCCGACGCGGGCGCGGTCGTGCGCGAATCCGCACCGCAAAATCCGCGCACGCGCAAGGGCGCGATCCGGGTCGAGATGGAAGCGATTCTGGCCGCGGCCTCCCGCGAGGGCGTGCGTTCGATCACGCTGCGCGCGGGCGATTATCTGGGCGCGGGCGCGCCCAGCTCCTGGTTCCAGACCGCGATGGTGAAGCCTGGGCGGCCGGTCGCGGCGGTTGCGTATCCCGGCGAGCGCGAGGTCGGCCATTCCTGGGCCTATCTGCCCGACTTGGGCGAGGCCTTCGCACGCCTGGCCGACCGCGAAGGCGAGCTCGGCCCTTGCGAGACGTTCCATTTCGAGGGGCAGTGGCTGGAGCGGGGAGTCGAGATCGCTGAATCGGTGCGCCGCATAGTCGGCCGGCCCGATCTGCCGATCCGCCGCTTCCCTTGGCCGGTCGTCTATCTGCTCGCGCCCGCGGTGGAGCTGTTCCGCGAACTGATCGAGATGCGCTATCTCTGGCGGACCCCGCTCCGGCTCGACAACGCGAAGCTGGTCGCATTCCTCGGCGAGGAGCCGCATACGCCGCTCGACGCGGCCGTGCGCGCCACGCTCGCCGGCCTGGGATGCCTCGATTCGCCCACCGTCACGGCACCGCCGCTTGCCAAACGCGCCCCGACTCCGTAGAAAATCGGCCACGGCGGGGTGTAGCTCAGCCTGGTAGAGCGTCAGCTTTGGGAGCTGGATGTCGCTGGTTCGAATCCAGTCACCCCGACCAACGCCGCCGTGGATGCGTCGGGTTTGCAAGTGGAGCTGGGTGCATGAACGAGGTGCGCATCTTCCGTCCGGCCAGGACCGCGATGCAGTCGGGCCGCGCCAAGACCCGGGAGTGGGTGTTGGAATACGCCCCCGGCGGGCGCGAGACGCCGGATGCGCTGATGGGTTGGGCGGGCGCCGGCGACACCCACAACCAGGTGCGGCTGTTCTTCGACACCAAGGAAGAGGCGGTGGCGTTCGCCGAGCGCGAGGGGCTGACCTATCAGCTCATCGAGGACCCGGCGCACCGCCCGCCGAGACCGAAAAGCTACGCGGACAATTTCCGCTTCGACAAGGTGGGCTGAGGGCGGCCTAGCAATTCCGCACCCGGCCCGCGCGCGCCGCGCGCCCTTAGCTCAGATGGATAGAGCAGCCGCCTTCTAAGCGGCAGGTCGTGGGTTCGAATCCCGCAGGGCGCGCCATGCCGCAACATGGTCACCGCGCGAGTTCGTCGTCCAGACCTCATGAGGGATTGCCCGGATCGGAGTTGATCTTTCAATCCACCTAAAGCGGCCGCGGTCGAGAACGGGAAACTATTGAGAATGTCGGGCTCGCCAACCCGCAAAAGCAATTGCTCCGACACAAACGGCACAAACTCCAAGCAGGGGCCACCCGATTCCCAGTCTAAGTGCCCGAGGAGCCATTGTCGTGGGAACGAATTGAGGAAGCCCAAATTTGTGCAAGAGCCTCGCCCTAAGCCAACAGTACATCACCGTGCCCCATACTTCGACCAGGACGGATCCCATATGGGAAAGTACGAACCAAAGGATATACGCGGGCGGCATCTCGGCGAGCCACGCGATGGGACGGAATTCGGTGATCCATGTTTGCCTCGGATTTCCATCGATGATCGGTGTGATCGCTTCTCCGATCATGACTGCCAACGGAAGGCCGAGAGTTCCTATGGTTAGACGCGCTAGAAAACCCCTCGCGAACAAGCCTGTCATGACGCCGGTCGCGAAAAGGCACGCAGTCATCATTCGGTCCCACTCGGGCCAAGTGCGCAGCCAATGAACCCGGGCGGCAAGGAGTTCGTTCGGAATCAGGCGAAACAGTCGATATGAAAGGGAGACGAACCCTCCGTAAATCACTGCCTCGAGTACGCCAACAAGAAGCTCACCTTTCAAATTGGCTGATCCTCGGCTCTCAAGGCTCATGGACGATTCTCATTCAACGGTTAGTATTGCAACGTCACCATACTCGGAAAAGGTGCCGATTGCCATTTGGGCACTACGCCCTTGATCTAGTCGGTACCCCCGCATCCAAACGCTCTCGCCCGCCGTATACTCCCCCGAGGGGGCGTGTATGCGCGTCGGCCGTCGGGGCCGGGCGGCCGTCGCCCCGTGGAACTTGGCGATGGACGAAGGCGCGCCCGGATCGACGGAACCGCTGTTCGACCTGATGCGCCGCGTCGCGCGCCGCGACCGCGCCGCGTTCCATTCGCTCTATCTGCGCACCGCGCCGCAACTTTTCGCCATCGCGCTGCGAATCCTCCGCCAGAAGGAGCTGGCCGAGGATGTGCTGCAGGAATGTTTTGTCTCCGTCTGGGAGCGCGCGCCCGACTACGACCAGGTGCGCGGCTCGCCGATGAGCTGGCTCACCACCATCGTCCGCCACCGCGCCATCGACCATCTGCGCCGCATCGGCGCGCGGCCCGAGGGCGCGCAGGCGGGCGAGGAATCGCTCGCGCTCCTGGTCGCGGGCGAGGCGAGCGGGGCCGAGCGCGGGGCCGCGCTCGCCGATCTTTCGCGTTGCCTGGGCGAGCTGGACGAACGCGCGCGCCGCGCCGTGGTCTACGCCTACGCCTATGGCTACACGCATGAGGAGCTGGCCGCCCGCCTCGCGGCGCCGCTCGGCACCATCAAGAGCTGGATACGGCGCAGCCTCGAACGCCTCAAACTCTGCCTCGACGGATGAACTACCGCGATCCACGCCTGCGCGCCATCCTGGCCGGCGAATATGTGCTCGGCACGCTGCCCGCGCGCGCCCGCGCCCGCTTCGAGCGCCTGCTGCGCTTCGATGCCGATCTCGCCCGGCTGGCCGGCGAGTGGGCCGAGCGATTTGCGGCGATCGACGAAGCGGAGGCGATCGCGCCGCCCGCGCGGGTGTGGCGCGCGATCGAGGCGCGCACAAGGCCCGCGCGCGCGCCCGGTATTCGCTTCGCATTGCCTATCCCGCGCCTGGCGCTGCTCGCGGCCGCGACGATCCTGCTCGCGCTCGCCCTGAACCTCGCCGGGGTGGGCCTGCTCCCGCCGCCCAGCCCGCATGTGGTCGCCGTGCTCGCCGACAGGGACGGGCAGCCGGCCTGGCTGGTCACCGAGGACCGAAGCCGTACCAGGCTCGCGGTCGAGGCGGTGCGCGCGCAGCCCATTGACTCGGCGCATGCCTTCGAGCTGTGGGCGATCGCGGACGCGAAGCCGGTGCCGATGGGGCTGATCGCCGCGAGCCTGCACGCGCGCGAATCCTTTCCCGCCTCGGTGCTGCCCAAGAACGGAGCGCTGCTGGCGGTCAGCCTCGAGCCGCCCGGCGGCTCGCCCACCGGCCTGCCCACCGGTCCGGTGCTTTACAAGGGCGCTGTTCTGTCCGACTAGAGCCGATTCCACCTTGGTGGAATCGGCGACAAGCCCGCGCGGCGCTTGAGCGGGGCCAACGCGGACGCGTTGGCCGCTTCACGCAGTCTTGCATCCAAACGCCGGCGCGCGGCGTAAGCCTCGATGAAGCGGCCGGCATTCCGCCGCCCGCGCATCGATCGAGGAACCAACGCCATGCGATTCTCCACCAAGCTCGCCGTGCTCGGCGGCGCCGCCTTCCTCGCGCTCGCCGCCAGCGCCTGCGCGATGAACGACAATTCCTCCATGGGCATGATGAAGGACCCGGATGTCGGCGGCGCCGCGATGTATCCGACCAAGGACATCGTCGACAACGCGGTCAACTCGAAGGACCACACCACCCTGGTCGCGGCGGTGAAGGCCGCCGGCCTGGTCGACACGCTGAAGGGCGCCGGTCCGTTCACCGTGTTCGCGCCGACCAACGCGGCCTTCGCCGCGCTGCCCGCCGGCACGGTCGACACGCTCCTCAAGCCCGAGAACAAGGGCATGCTGACCAAGGTGCTGACCTATCACGTGGTCGCCGGCCGGCTCGACACCAAGACGCTCGACGAATGGATCGCCAAGGGCAATGGCAGCGCCGCGCTGCAAACGGTCGCCGGCGGCAAGCTCTGGGTGAAGGGCACCGGCAAGGACCTGTGGGTGGTCGACGAAAAGGGCGGCCAGGCGCGCATCACCGTGGCCGACGTCTATCAGAGCAACGGCGTCATCCTGGTGGTCGACAAGGTGCTGATGCCGAATTGACGCGCCCCCTCCGCCCGCCAGGTGCCGGCGGGCGGAAGACGCGTCGGTGCGCGGCGGTCGGGCCCCCTCGGCCGCCGCGACATTTTTGGGCCTCTCCAATGCGCTAGCCGCCGTTGCGCGGCATCCGGCCGGGGCGCATCATGCGCGCCGGCCGGGGGCGCATTCCAATCGGGGGATTGCGAGAGAGGCAACGTCCATGAATTCGAGCTTCGAAATCGAGCCTTCCCGGCGCGGGATTTTGCGCGCCGCCGCTTCCGCCCTTTTGCTCGCGTTGGGCGCGCCGCGTATCGCGCGCGCCGACGAGAAGATGAAGATCGGCGTGATCGGATCGGGCCGGCTCGGCGGCGCCGTCGGCGCGCTGTTCGTCAAGGCCGGATATCCGGTGATGTTCTCGGCGCGGCACATCGAAGAAGTGCAGGACCTCGCCAAGGGCCTCGGCCCGCTCGCCAGCGCCGGCACGCCCGCCGA
>JASHSH010000006.1 GCA_030040955.1 Rhodospirillales bacterium | reverse complement strand
GTGGGTCGCGGTGTCGATCTTGGCGTTGATCGCGTTGATCGTGCCCGCGAAACTCTGGCCCGGAAACGCATCGACCTTCGCCGTCACCGGCTGGCCCACCCGCACCTGGCTCAGCGTCTGCTCCGGCAGCATGAAGTCGAGATAGATCGGATCGAGCGCCTGCAGCGTGACGATCACGGCGCCCGCGTTCAGATATTGACCGAGATCGACCGAGCGGATGCCGAGCCGGCCGGCGAAGGGCGCGCGGATGGTCTTCTTGTCGATCACCGCCTGCTGCTGCGCGATCTGCGCCTGGTCGTTCTTCAGATTCGCCGCGTCGGCGTCGAGTGTCGCCTGGCTGACGGCCTGGGCCTGGTATTGCTTCTGGTCGCGCTGGTAGGTGACCTGGGCGAGATCGGCGACGGCCTCGAGCGACCGCAGATGCGCGATATCGTCGTCGGCCCGCATCTGGACCAGGACCGCGCCCGCCGCCGCCTCATCGCCCGACTTGAAATTGATGCGGGTGACGATGCCGCTCACCTCCGGCGCGAGGTCGGCGCCGTTCACCGCGCGCAGCGAACCGACGCCGTCGAGGCTCGACTGCCATTCCTGCACGGTCGCGGTCGCGGTCGACACGGTCTGCTTCTGATTGGCGAAGCCGGCCAGGAACTCCTTGACCTTCTGATTGCGCAGGTTCTGGAACGCGAACACGCCCGCCAGCACCAGCGCGGTGATCAGCAGGACCAAGACCGGCCTGATGAAACGTCTCATCGCTCGCTCCGTACCCCTCTGCGACCCATGGTCCTCAATGGCCTTGCGCCGAATCCGCCGCGGCCGCGACGTCGGATCGATTCCACCAGCCGCCGCCCAGCGCCTGGAACAGCGCGGCCGTGTCGGCGTAGCGCTCCGCCGCGGCCTGCACCAGACCGATGCGCGCCTGCTGATAGGTGCGCTGCGCGTCGAGCACCGCGACATAGTTCGTGCCGCCCAGCTCGAACTGGCGGCGCGTGATGTCGAGGCTGTCGGCCGCCGAGCGGGTCGCCGCCACCTGGGCGCGCAGCGCGTCGGCGTCGGATTGCAGCGCGCGCAGCGAATCGGCGGCGTTCTGGAACGCGCCCAGCACCGTGTTGCGGTACTGCCCGTCGACCTTGTCGTAATTGGCCTCGGCCGCGCGTTGCTGATGTTCGAGCGCGCCGCCGCTGAAGATCGGCGCCGTGGTCCCGACCACGAGTTCCGCGGCGGTCGAGCCGGGTCCGAACAGCGAATAGCCGAGCGCCGCCTTGCCGATGTCGGCGGTGATCGGGAATTGCGGGAAACGCGCCGCCTGGGCGACGCCGATCTGCGCGCTGGCGGCATGCAGCTGCGCCTCGATCGCGCGCACGTCCGGGCGCTGCTCCACCAGCTTTGAGGGCAGGCTTACCGGCAGCTCGGCCGGCAGGTGCAGCGACGCCAGCGTGAAGGTCTCCGCCGGCGGGTCGGCGGGCAGGCGGCCCGCCAGTGCCGCGATCAGGTCGCGCTGCTGGGCCAGCGCCTTCTGGAGAGGAGGCAGGTTCGCCCGCACCTGCGCCAGCGTCGCCTCCTGCGCGATCACCGCTGCTTTTGGCGTGCCGCCCAGCTCGAACTGGTGCTGGAGCACGTCGAGTTCCTTGGTCTCGTCCGCGATGATGTCGCGGGTGGCGGCGATCTGGGCGCGCAGCGAAGCCTCCTGCACCGCGGCGTTGACCAGATTGGCGGTGAGCGTCAGGTAGGTCGCCTCGAGCTGGAACTTGGCGTAGTCGGTTTGCGCCTCCAGCGACTCGATCTGGCGCCGCGTGCCGCCGAAAACGTCGGGCGAATACGAAACCTGCACCGTCGCCGTCGTATAGGACAGAACCTCGGACGGGACCGGCGCGCCGACCTCGAAGCCGGGTATCTTCTCGCGGGTAACATTGGAACCGACGCCGACGGAGGGATACAGCGCGCCCTCGCCCGCTTGCGCCAGCTCGCGCGCCTGGCGCAACGCGGCCTGGGCCGATCGCAGGCTGGGATTGGCGGCGAGCGCCTGGCGTATCAGCGCGTCGAGCTGGGGCGAGCGGAACAGCGTCCACCACTGGCCGGGAATGTCCTGCCCCATCACGAATCGCTGCGCCTCGCCGCCGACCGCGTTCGTCGATGCGGTTGCCGCGAGCGGCTCGGCGGTATAGCCGGCGGCTTGCGGCGGCGCGGGGCGCTGATAATCCGGCCCGAGCTCGCAACCCGCGAGACCGAGCGCGACCAGGCCGGCAAGCGCCGGCAGCAGCGGACGCGCCGTGCCCGTCATTTCCCACCCCCGTCGGCGACGCCGAGGATGGCTGCGCTATGCTCGTGCAACACCCGCTTGATCGAATTCAGCCGCGCCTCGCCGATCTCGGTCCAGCCGAGGGCGAGCTGGGTGCCGCGATTGCAGAACGCGATCGCCTGGCCGAGGATCGCGACCGTGCGCAATATCGTCTCCTCGGCGTCGGCCGGCTTGCCGATCAGGCGGCCGACCAGGGCCATGCAGGGCTGGCCCACCTGCGCCGCCATGGTCTGGTGCAGCGATTGGTGCGCGGCGGCTTGTTCGATTTCCGCGCGCGCGATGAACACGCGTCCGCTCGCCGAGTGGCTGGGATCGGTCACCAGCTCGAGCAGCGCGTCGAGCATGTCGAGCAGCAAAGCGAACAAGTCGGCGCGCGGCGTCGCCGGATCGTCGACTGCACGGCGCACCCGGCCGGCCACCGGCGACATTCGGCCCTCGATATGCTCCGCGATATGCGCGACGACGGCGCGGAACAGGCCTTCCTTGTTGCCGAAATAGTATTGGATGGCGGGCAGGTTGGTGGCCGCGCGCTCGACCAGCATGCGGGTCGTCGTGCCCTCGTAGCCGTGCTCGGCGAACACCTGGATCGCGGTCTCGATCAGCCGGCGGCGCGTATCCTCGCCGCGGTGATGCGCCGTCGTGGCCGTTCGCAGCAGCTGGTCGCTCTCGCCCATCGCCCCGTCCCCACGGAACCGAAGGGCGCCGTATATATCGAACGATAGATAATGTCAAAGCCAATTTTTGCGGTGCCAAAAGTTTTGTGTGCGATTGCGAAAGAGGCCCCGGCACCTCGCTTGGATTGTCCCTTGGGACTGTCGCGTGTATGAGTCGCCCATGCTGGTCCCGTTCACGTCGCGACC
Organism: Rhodospirillales bacterium; assembly: GCA_030040955.1. Taxonomy (GTDB): domain Bacteria; phylum Pseudomonadota; class Alphaproteobacteria; order Rhodospirillales; family Magnetospirillaceae; genus JASHSH01. Next base: position 4,162 of record JASHSH010000006.1, on the reverse strand, counting down.
ACGCTCTTGGGGGCGGAGCGTCTTGCTCGCCGCCGCCCTCCTGGTGCCGATTGCCTTGCCCGCGCACGCGGACGACGCCGCCGCGGGAACGGAGATTCATCTGGTCCAGCGCGCCGAGATGGAGCTGCCCCGCGACCGCATCCACGCGGATCTTCGGGTCGAGGCCGAGGCGGCGGACGCGGCGCAGGTGCAGGGGGAAATCAACCGGCGCATGGCCGCGGCGCTCAAGCTCGCGCAGGCCGAGGCGGCCGTGACCGCGACCAGCGGCGGCTATTCGGTTTTCCAGGAGGAGGGCCATGGCGGTGGCGGAGGCTGGCGGGGCAGCCAGACGCTCTCGCTCGCCGGCAAGGATTTCGCGGCCGCGCTCAAGCTGGTCGGCGCGCTTCAGGCGAGCGGGCTCGCGCTTTCGGATTTGCGCTTCGACCTGGCGCCCGAGACCTTGCGCGGCGCCGAGCACGAACTCACGGTGCGGGCGCTCGCCGGATTGCGCGCGCGGGCCGAGGAGATCGCCGCCGCGATGGGCCTCGCGGTCGCGCGCTACAAGCACCTCGATGTGGGCAACGCCGTCGCGCAGCAGTTCGTCGCCCGGCCGATGGCCGCACGGACCGGCGGTTCCGCGATCGCCAGCGCGCCGCCGCCCGTGGCCGAGGCGGGGGACGCGACGGTCTGGTTGCAGGTCGATGCGGACGTGGTGCTATTGAGCCGCGGAAACTAGTTCCGCGCGCTTACTCGGCCGCGCGGGTGGTCCCGTCGGCGTCGATCAGGTGCAGGATGCGCATGCGCAGATGGTCGGGGTCGTAGCCGGCCGACTCGCAGGCCATGCGGAAATCCGGGCTGTTGCGCAGGAACCAGGCGCGCGCGTCCTCGCGGATGCGCAGACGCTCCGCCGTGCCCGACACGGTCGCTATCCGATCCATCGCGTCCTGCAAGGCGCGGCCGACCACGGCGCACCAAAGCTGGCGCTCCGGGGAGCGGGCCCCGGCCTCTTCACGATCGTTCTCGACGCTCAGCATTCGCCGACACCATTCTTGCTCTTCACGCCCAACCCGATTTCCGTCCCGGCCCTCGATCCGGGAGCCGCCGCTTCGTCAGCGTCGGCGGAAGGGCACCTTCGCAGCCGGTCCCGCCGCCGCGCTGCGCTCATCCTTGTGACGAAAATTGATGCGCCCCTTGCTGAGGTCGTAGGGCGTCATCTCCACGGTGACGCGATCGCCTTCGAGAATACGGATGCGGTTCTTCTTCATCCGCCCCGAAGTGTAGGCGAGGGTTTCGTAACCGTTGTCGAGGCGCACCCGAAAGCGGGAGTCGGGCAGCATCTCGAGCACCGTGCCCTCGAATTCGATCAGGTCTTCCTTCGGCAATCGCGTCTCTCCGCGGAATTGTTGTGCGTACCCGGGACCGGGCGGCGGAGGCTCACGCCTCCTTCAGGTTGACCGCCGAGACCCGACCCTGCTGGCCGCGCTCGATTTCGTAGCTGATGCGCTGGCCCTCGCGCAGATTGCCCAGGCCGGCTCGCTCAACCGCCGAGATGTGGACAAAGATGTCCTTCGAGCCGTCCTCCGGCTGAAGGAACCCGTATCCCTTCTGGGCGTTGAACCACTTCACGGTACCAATCAACATGACGTTCTCCAAACAAGACGTAGAAAGGCCGCCGCGGTTACATGTGCGACGGGTCAAACTCAGCGGATGGGGCAATTACGAGGTCCGGCGCGCGCTATGGTACGCAGGAGAAGTAGGCCGAACCGCAAAGAGTCGACCGCAATATGATGGTGCGAAAGCCGCGATTTTGCAAGGGGAAGCTGAACCGGGCGCGATTCGCCGCAGAGTCCGCAGCATACATGTAAACATTTGATATTATGTTATAATTCGGCAGAATCCGGCGTCGCGCGAGGGCCTTTCGGACCTGCGCGATAGGACCGGTTCGCCGGCCCGGGGAACAAAGGACGAATCCCTATATTGCGGCGCTCAGGAGCCCTGTAGCCGGCGGACCAGCGGCATCAGCTCGGTCTCCACCGCCTGCTCGGTCAGCGGTCCGACATAGCGCAGTCGGATGCGGCCCTGCTTGTCGATGACATAGGTCTCGGGCACCCCATAGACGCCGAAATCGATGCCCGTGCGTCCGTCGCGGTCGAGCCCGATCCGGCTGAACGGATCGCCGAGCTGCTTTAGGAAGCGGGCCGCGTCCTGCGGGTCGTCCTTGTAGTCGATCCCGTAGAGCGGGAGCTTCTCGTCGCGCACCAAGCGCATCAGCAGCGGCTGCTCCGCGCGGCAGGGCACACACCAGGAGGCGAAGAAGTTGATCAGCACCACATTGCCCTTGAGCCCGTCGGCGCGCAGCCGCTCCCCGCCACCGAAACCGGCGAGATCGAAGGCGGGCGCCGGCTTGCCGATCAGGGCCGAGGGCAGTTCCCGCGGATCCTTGCCGGAAATCAGGGCGGCGATGAAGAACGCCGCCACCAGCAGGAACAGAATGCCGGGGATCAGGAACAGGGGACGGCGCATCGCGGCTACCTGCCCGCCAGGGGCGGCAGCCGGATCGAACGATCCGATGTCATGAAACCGTTCCTCGTACCCAGCATCCCGCGCGGAGCTTACCGCATCCGGTGCCAAAAGTGCACAGAAGTTCAGGAACTTCCGACCATTGCCGGCGAGAAGGCCGGGCGCGCGGCGGCTGCGACGTTGGTAACACTTTATATCGCAACGAAAATCTGAAAAAATCTGTAACCGAAGGCCGGGTTGACAGACATGGCCGCGCCACCGCCATGTTCTAGCCTGGAATTGGCGCCGACCTCCCGGACGAGGGGGCGGACATCGAATGGCCGGCACGCGAGTTGAGCGGCGTGGCCGAGGCCGTGGACAGCCTTCTGGCGGGGCGAAGCAGGATGGACGACAAGGTCGGTTCCTACGAGAGGGTGGGCACCCTGCCCGAGCCGGTATCGGTGAGCAGACGCCGCCGGTTTCCTTGGGCCATCGCGATCCTGGTCCTGGTCGTCGCCGTCGGCGCGGCGCTGGCCTGGCGCCTGTTCTTCGTGCCCCGCGAGCACGCGCGTTCGGCGCGCACCGCGCTGAACGACGCGCAGCCCGTCGGCGTGGCGACCATCGACCGGGGCGACATCCGGGTCAATCTCAACGGCCTCGGCACCGTCACCCCGCTTGCCACGGTCACCGTCAAGACGCAGATCGCCGGGCAGATCATGAGCATCCCCTTCACCGAGGGACAGCATGTGCGCAAGGGCGATTCGCTGATCCAGATCGACCCGCGCCCCTATCAGGTCGCGCTCGAGCAGGGCGAGGCCCAGCTCGCCCACGACCAGGCGCTGCTCAAGGACGCGCAGATCGACCTGGTGCGATACCAGACGCTGTACAAACAGGATTCGATCGCCGAGCAGCAGGTCGACACGCAGACCTATCTGGTCAAGCAGTACGAGGCCCAGGTCAAGGTCGACCAGGCGACGATCGACACCGCCAAGCTCAACCTGACCTATTGCCACATCGTCTCCCCGGTCGATGGAACGGTGGGTCTGCGCCAGGTCGATATCGGCAACTATGTGCAGCCCTCCGATACCACCGGGCTGGTGGTGGTCACCCAGCTGCAGCCGATCTCGGTCATCTTCTCGCTGGCCGAGGACTCGTTGCCGGCGGTGATGAAGCAGGTCCATGCCGGGGCCAAGTTGCTGGCCGTCGCCTACGACCGCTCCAATGCGACCAAGATCGCCACCGGTACGCTCGCCGCCGTGGACAACGAGGTCGACACCACCACCGGCATGGTCAAGCTGCGGGCGATGTTCGACAACGACGACGAAAGCCTGTTCCCCAGCCAGTTCGTCAACATCCAGCTGCTGCTCGACACCAAGCACAATGTGGTGCGCGCGCCGGTCGCCGCGATCCAGACCGGCTCGCCCGGCACCTTCGTTTATCTGGTCAACGCCGACGGCACCGTGTCGGTGCGCAAGGTGGCGGAGGGCAGGACCGACGGGCAGATGGTCGAGCTGGCGTCCGGGCTGGACGCGGGCGACCGCGTCGTCGTCGACGGCGCCGATCGCCTGCGCGACGGGGCAAAGGTGACGATCCCGCAGCCCGGCGGCGCGGCCGCGCCGGGAGCCGCCGGCGCGCGCGCGGCGGGGACGGGCTCCGCTTCGGGTGGCACCCAGAAGCCGTGAAT